>NZ_JBTMXB010000099.1:0-2013 GCF_054489405.1 Mesorhizobium sp. A623 | reverse complement strand
CCTTCGTCAGCTGACGAGACCAAAACCCTCCTTAATTCACAACCTCAAATCTGGGACACAGGTGCTGACGGGGAACAACCTTGACCAACAGCGAGGTTCGGAATGCCTCGGCGTCTTTCTTACGGTCGAATGCGCGGCGTCGGCGCTTCAGGGTCAGCGGCTCCCGATATTCACAATACCATTGCGGATAGGCGGCTATCGTACCTCCCTTTAGCTTGCGGCGACGGGTTGTGGTGGTGATGGAAACGTTAAAATCGTTCATGATATTGCTCATCAAAAAAGAAAAAAGCGAGAACAAAAACACGCCGTAGTGACCGGCACAAGTAATCGCCGAAGGATTCAGCAAGCCCGTGAAACGGCCCGAGTGGTAACCAGCGCGGTAACCACGGCATGTTGGAAAATGGCGAAACCGCGAGACGACGCGGCCTCGAAGGCCTCGGATTCCGCCCTCATCGAGGTTGAAATCGCAGCCGCGAACACCTAGGCGGGGAGCGGCGTTCCGGTCTTCGTATACCCAACACAGCGGCACGGCGGGACGGACGGACGCCCGTAGGGCACCGGCATAGGGGTGGCGCGCGCAGCGGCAGGCACATACCCCACCCTCCCCCTCCCATAGTGTGTAGATGTCCGTCCGTCCGGGCGCATCAGAATGGCCTTTTTGCGCCCAGCCGCAGCGGCTCGTCGGGCAGATAGGTTAGCGGCATGCCGGTGGCCCGCTTCTTACCCAGCATCTTGAACTGCACTGGATTCGGGGGAATAAAGGCGTCCTCCAGCTTGCGGAGGGCTCGTTCCCATGCCTTCTGAGCCCACGGAGTGCCCCGGAACACCTCCTCCATCGCCGGAGCGCCGTTGGCGATGTAGAACCCGGCGGCCTCGCCCTCGGTGGTTATCCGCATCCCGTAGCTTACGACGATCCTCTCGGCATCCGCGAAGTCGTTGCCGCGCCGCTGCTGCTCATCGCGGAGGCTAGCGAGCCAATGGCCGAGAGGGTAGCCGTCCACGACATGGGACAGGAGGTGGTCGAGGCATTCCTGCGCATCGTCCCGCTCGACCTCAAGGGCGTGACGCTCGATGGCCGGCGCGTATTCGGCGGCGAGGGCTTGCGCTTCCTCGTCTGTAGGAACCCTGCCGTTCAGGGCCACAAAGCCCGCCCCGATCAGGATGCTCATGTTCTGGCGATGTCGCCGAGCCCCCGTCAGGTGCAGGTCAATGGCGTCGGCGGCCGGCTGAATCAGATGGGCGAGCCCGATCATATGGGAACACCATGCCGAGCCCGTGGTGCGGAAGTATGCCTCGTCCTCGGCGATGCGCCTTGCCACCTCCCGGTCGTTCTCATGCATCAGTAGTTCGAACATGGAAATGCGCGACTGGTCGGCGGGTGACATACCGCGCGGATTGATGGCACTGAACAGGAAGGTTGTGCGCAGGCTGAAGCTCATCGCCTTGCCTTCGGGTGTTCCCTCAGTACCGGCGTATCCGCCGACGAGGCGCTGCGGGCGAGCCGGAGGACGTTGCGGAGGGTGGAATCCCTTTGGTCGGCCTCAAACTCGTCCAGCAGGATCGGCAAGCTATCCGGCCCTAATGTCTGCCGGATGCCGGCCTCGCTACTCTGTCCTTCCGCCTAGATCGCCAGAGGGCTCAACACGATGGAGGCGACCGTGTGGATGGTGGTCTTGCCCGATCGCGCCGGCCCGTAGACGAAGGCGTGGGGCCGCCACACCAGAGCGCCGCAGATTGATGCCATCGCGAGCCAGCCGAACAGCAGGCCGGCGTCCTGTGGATCACGCCAGTTGTAGAGCCCGAGGTGATTCCTGAGGCGCTGGACATCGAAGGATTGCCCATCGGTCAGCGGAATGTCCTCGAAACAAAGGTAGAGGAATTTTGTGCTTTCAACCAACTGCCCGAGATTGACAATGACCTTGCCGTTCTCAAGCCAGAAGCTGCCATTGAAGCTTTCCACGAAGCCGTTCTGCATCGGTTTGCCTGGTGCGATATAATGCCATTCAATGCCGG
>NZ_JBTMXB010000098.1:0-2209 GCF_054489405.1 Mesorhizobium sp. A623 | reverse complement strand
GTGCGCCGCTCCATGCGTTTGTAATTGTCGTTCGTGGCCTTGCCGGCGCGGGCCATATCCTTTTCGTATTTGTCTAGCCGGGCCTCAAGCGAGACAACAAGGCGTTGGGTATCGTCCATCTTTGAATCCTATGCCGCTTCGCTCATGAGCCGGTCGAGTTCGTCCGGGTCCATGTCGAGGAAGCTCTTGCGGTTATCGTTCATGGCAGCGCGGGCAACGGCCATGGCGGCGGCAACCGCGCCGTCGATCCGGTCGGTCTTCTTGCCCTTGTGCATTCGCACCAAGCCGGTGTCGTTCCGGGACGCCACGACGCTATCGAAGTGATGCCGAAGGACGGGATGCCCGTTGTGGCGAAGGTTGCGCCCGTTCACGACACGCTCAAGGGTGCCGATAGCCGGCCCCATGGTGAGCGGCCCTTGTCGCATTTCCACGGTAGGGATGCCGTCATCGTAAAGCCGCTGCATGGTCATTCGGGCGAGGTGCGGGTCAAAAGCGACTTCCTGCACATTGTCATTGTCGGCGCAAATCTCGCGGATATGGGCTTCGAGGGCTTCCGGTTCGATCACCGGGCCGTCAATGACGGTAATCAGGCCATCATCGCGCCACTGCTCATAAGGAACGCCGTCACGTTCGGCCCGACCCTTCAGGTCATCGCCCGGCACGAAAAACCAAGGGTGCATGGTGATCGTGCCATCTTCATGCCGCCAAGCCGCCACAACAGCCGTAAGGTCGCCATTGACGCTCATGTCCACGCCGATGAAACACGGCAACGCTACAAGGTCGGCGAGGTCCAGCGGGATCGTGCCGGCGTCATAGGTCGCCATGTCGAAAAGCGGGTCGCGAGAATGCGCCTGCCAGATGTTGAGGTTGAACTGTTTGAAGGCGTGGCGGTCGGCCGGACGGTGTTCGGCTTCCTTCGCGGCGTTCCGCAAACCGTTGAGGTTCGGAAATCCATAGGCAAGGCCGGGATTGACGCGGTGCCATTCGGCCTCATCTTGCCAATCGGCAGCCGGATCGGCTTCGAAGATGATCGGCAGATAGGCCGGGTTCACAATCTCGCCGAGCGCAACGCGCCGGGCATAGTCGTATTCGGCAAAGCCAAGATTTTCCGAGCCGCGCCCGGCAGTCGTGGCGATCACCATAAGGGTGCCGCTGGTTTTCACCATGCCAGACTTGAGCGCTTCCCAAAGCTCGCGGCCTTTCCAAACATGGATTTCATCGACCAGCACAAAAGCCGGCGTTTTGCCGTGCTGCGCTGCGCCGTCGCTGGAAATGGCCTGAAGTTCGACGCCTTCCGCCCTGAAAGCGATTTTCTTGGCGCTGTTATGGGCGTCATAGATGCGGGTCGCCGCGACAAGGCGCTTGTCCATACGCACGATGTTGGCGGCTTCCTTGAAGCCAAGGCCGGCTTGCTCGCGGTCGGAAGCGGCGAAGATAACTTGCCCGGCCGGAACCTTCTCCGGCCCGATGGTATGCAAGAGCGCCAGCGCCGCGGCGAGGCTGGTCTTACGGTTACCGCGGGGAATCATCCAAAAAACGGTTTCAACAATGCGCCGTTTGTCCGGGTGCCGGGGTCCATAAATCCGGCGCACGATCCGCTCTTGCCAGTCGTGAAGCTGGAAAGCGTTCTTCGGCGCGGTGCTGTTCGGGTGCTTGAGGGCGCGAAGGAAGCGCACGGCCCGGTCGCCGTAGCCGAACGGGTCATCAATCGGACTGCCGTCAAAAATCCACGCCGGATAGGTGCTCGCCATCAATGCACCTTCAGCGGATTGTCGTCGTCATCG
This sequence comes from Mesorhizobium sp. A623, assembly GCF_054489405.1. NCBI lineage: Bacteria > Pseudomonadati > Pseudomonadota > Alphaproteobacteria > Hyphomicrobiales > Phyllobacteriaceae > Mesorhizobium > Mesorhizobium sp. A623. The sequence continues at coordinate 425 of NZ_JBTMXB010000098.1, read as the reverse complement.
TCATCATTGCCGGCGCTGCCGACGCGGGCGCGCGATACCGGCGACAGGCCATATTCGGCGGCAAGCTGCCGGGCCGTCTGCATGGCGCGGTTCTGCATTCCAAAAAGGGTTTTGTCCAAACCAGCGGCAGCAAACAAAAGCTCGATCTCGCGGACGCGGCCCGTTGCCACGCAATAATTCTCGACGCCGGTTAGGTCGGCCTTGGTGATGATCCGATCCGCGATCAGGCGCGGCATGATCCGCTTCCATTCGGCGCGAGCTTCGGCCGTCATCCACTTTGGCGCGGGCGGTGCCTTAGCGAGCGGATCACGATCAGGGGAAAGGGCAGGCTTGACGCCGCGAAGATGCGTCATGACGTTGCCACCGCGCGAAGCTCAAGACCGCAACGGCGGCCGATTTCGGTGATTTCCTTCAGGTCGTGCGCA
>NZ_JBTMXB010000097.1:0-2224 GCF_054489405.1 Mesorhizobium sp. A623 | reverse complement strand
GTGCGCCGCTCCATGCGTTTGTAATTGTCGTTCGTGGCCTTGCCGGCGCGGGCCATATCCTTTTCGTATTTGTCTAGGCGGGCCTCAAGCGAGACAACAAGGCGTTGGGTGTCATCCATCTTTGAATCCTATGCCGCTTCGCTCATGAGCCGGTCGAGTTCGTCCGGGTCCATGTCGAGGAAGCTCTTTCGATTGTCGTTCATGGTTGCGCGCGCCACCGCCATGACGGCAGCCACCGCGCCGTCGATACGGTCGGTCTTTTTGCCTTTGTGCATCCGAACAAGGCCGGTATCGTTTCGGCTGGCGACAACGGAATCGAAGTGATGCCGAAGGACCGGGTGTCCATTATGGCGAAGCGCCCGGCCATTCACGACACGTTCAAGGGTGCCGATTGCCGGTCCCATGGTGAGCGGTCCCTGTCGCATCTCGACTGCCGGCAAGCCGTCATCATGAAGATGCTGCATCGTCATGCGGGCGAGGTGCGGATCGAAAGCAATCTCGCGCACGTCATACGTGGCGCAAATTTCGCGAATATGGGCTTCCACGGCTTCCGGTTCGATCACTGGCCCGTCAATGACGGTGATCAGCTTATCGTCGCGCCATTGCTCATAGGGAACGCCATCACGTTCGGCGCGGCCCTTCAGGTCGTCGCCCGGCACGAAAAACCAAGGATGCACGGTGATGGTGCCATCATCGGCACGCCACGCGGCCACAACGGCGGTTAGATCGCCATTGACGCTCATATCCACGCCGATGAAACACGGCAGCGTTTCCATGTCGGCGAGGTCGAGCGGGATCTTGCCGGCGTCATAGGTCGCCATATCGAAAAGCGGGTCGCGAGAATTGGCCTGCCAGATATTGAGGTTGAATTGCTTGAAGGCGTGGCGATCGGCTGGACGGTGTTCGGCTTCCTTCGCGGCGTTGCGTAAGCCATTGAGGTTCGGGAAACCGTAAGCAAGGCCGGGATTGACGCGATGCCAAAGGGCTTCGTCCTGCCAATCATCATCATTGGCCGCTTCGAAGATGATCGGCAGATAGGCAGGGTTATCAATCTCGCCGAGCGCCACGCGCCGGGCATAGTCGTATTCGGTAAAGCCAAGATTTTCCGAGCCGCGCCCGGCAGTCGTGGCGATCACCATAAGAGTGCCGCTGGTCTTGACCATGCCCGACTTGAGCGCTTCCCAAAGCTCGCGGCCCTTCCAAACATGGATTTCATCGACCAGCACGAAGGCCGGCGTCTTACCGTGCTGCGCTGCGCCGTCGCTGGAAATGGCCTGAAGTTCGACGCCTTCCGCCCTGAAAGCGATTTTCTTGGCGCTGTTATGGGCGTCGTAGATGCGGGTCGCCGCGACAAGCCGCTTGTCCATCCGCACGATGTTCGCGGCTTCCTTGAAGCCAAGACCGGCTTGTTCGCGGTCGGAAGCGGCAAAGATCACCTGTCCGGCAGGAACACGCTCCGGGCCTATTGTGTGGAGCAAGGCGAGCGCGGCGGCGAGTGAGGTTTTCCGATTTCCGCGCGGGATCATCCAGAACACGGTTTCGACAATGCGGCGGCCATCCGAATGGCGCGGCCCGTAAATCCCGCGCACCATGCGCTCAAACGGCAGGTAAAGCTGGAAGGCATGGCCGGGTGCCGTGCTTGCCGGATGCTTCAGAAGGCGAAGGAACTTCACCGCCCGCTCGCCGTAGCCGAAAGGGTCCGGGATGGGCGAAGTGTCGAACAGCCATGCGGGATAGGTGCTCGCCATCACCGAACCTTCAGCGGATTGTCAGCATCATCGTCATTGTCGGCGATCATGGCGGCGCGCGAACGGGCCGAAGGTGTCAAACCAAGTTCGCCGGCACAGCGCACAAGCAAGAGTGAGGATTCCTTGAGCGCACCATAGGCAGGGTTGCGCTTGCCATTGTCCATGATCAGCCCGAATTGGTCGAGCGCCCGTTGCGCCTGCCGAACGATGCCGACATGGGTGCAATAGGTTTCGAGCGTCGGAAGATCGGGGATCGTCAGCACCTTGCGCTCATTTACAAGAATCGGTGTAACGCGCTTCCATTCGGCTTTGGCATCGCGCGACAGGTAGGCCGGCGCTGCCGGAACGCGCACAACGGGCGAGGTGCCGGGAACGATGGTCGAGGGCTTCACGCCGCGAGTCATGACGTTGCCACCGCGCGAAGCTCAAGACCGCAACGGCGGCCGATTTCGGTGATTTCCTTCAGGTCGTGCGCA
>NZ_JBTMXB010000096.1:0-2322 GCF_054489405.1 Mesorhizobium sp. A623 | reverse complement strand
TTGGACCCGGCAACCGACAGGTGATCATCGTCTAGGTAGAAAATGCTTTTTGCATCAGCAACGGAGCATCGGCCTGGCAAATCTACGGAACAGAAGAGTTTCTCGGGGTAAATCCGAACTAGGTTGCTGCTATCTGGGATGCTGTCATACAGAGCGATGATACCCCCATCGCGCTCGCGATACCGTTTCTCGGACGTCGTAATTGGTTTCCCGCCTCGCGCGTATATCTTCACCAGCGTGACCGGCACGTCCCATCCAGCTTCCGGCACCGGGTAGACAAGGACTACACGTTTCCCCGCATCAAGAAGTTCAACGATGCCTTCTCGAATTCTTCTCCTGAACTCCGCCCGCTGATCCGGTGTTCGGCCATTGAATTCAGGAGTGGATAGCTCAACTCCACCCTCGCCGTTATCGAACATTGTGTTGGTCACGCGCAAAACAGCACGCGATAACAGAACGACGGTCTTGATATTGGCTGCAAATATAACGGCCTGCTGCTGATCCAAAACGCTATCCAGGCCACCGTAAAAATCAGGATACCGAGACACATAAACACTGCCGTCTGCGATAACTTCCGCAGCTTTCCCCTTGCCTTTCAGCGCCCGGTCGAAACTCTTTGCAAGCATGGCGGCGTGACTGTCGCCCACGATTGCAATGGACGGTTCAACTGAGTCCCCGACCTTGCAATTTTTCTTCAGGCAATCCTCCCCCTTCTCGTTCCAATATCCTCGCTCGACAAAGGAAAGATGCCGAAACTCTGGTGGCATGCGACCGCCCCATCCCTGAGCCTCCAAGGCCATGCCTGACCAAACCAGAACGGCAGCGGTTGCACCGGCTGATGATAGCCAGATGGTCGGTTTGCTGATTGTGCCGGGGTCGCGGAAAGGTTTCTCGATATAGAGCCAAGACAGATGCGCTAACGGGATCGAGAGGGCTGCCAGAACCACCCTTTGCCACAGCAGCAGGTCGTTGATCGAAAAGAGGCGCGCAAAGCTGAAAATCGGCTGATGCCACAGGTAGAGAGAGTACGAAATCAGACCGATGCCCACGACGGGGCGAAGCGTGAGTAACCGAGTCACCGGCCCGCCGGTCCCGGCAAACCATATGAGCATCATGGTGCCGGCGATTACCGGAAGCGTGACAAGCCCGGGGTGCGCCATCGAGCCGTCCACAAAGATGACCGATCCGATGATCAGCGCCAGGCCGACGGCGGAAGCGACCAGCGGCAAAAGCCCGTTGACGGGCCGATGCCGTTTGCTTTCCAGGAATGCCAACAAAGAGCCGCCCAGCAGCTCCCAACCACGCGAGGGAAGCAGATAGAAATTAGCGGCAGGCCGGGTCGCACCCAACCACAGGGCGATTATAAGCGAAGCAGCCGCCATCACGATCAAAGCCGCCCCCATGTACCGCCCTCGCGATACCTTCAGTAAACTCCAGATCACAAGCGGCAGCACGAGGTAGAACTGTTCTTCAACCGCCAAGCTCCAGGTGTGGGCCAGTGGCTTTAGCTCGATCGCCTCCAAAAAATATCCGGTGTCTAACCAAAAGAAGATGTTAGACCCGAAAAGGGCGGAGGCTCCGGCGCTCGCACCGAAATTCTGCATTTGCGCGGGCGACATCAGCCACCAGGCGAACGGGATTGTCACGGCGATCACAGCGAACAACGCCGGCAGTATTCGCCGCGCCCTCCGCTCGTAGAAGCGTATCAGCGACCAACTCCCGTCGCGGCATTCCGAGAGTACGATTCCCGTGATCAGATAGCCGGAAATCACGAAGAACACGTCGACGCCGAGGAACCCACCCGGCAGGATTTGAGCACCAAATGCTTTGAACCCGGTGTGGTAGATCAATACCGAAAGCACCGCGATGCATCGCAGCCCATCAATCTCCCCGCGGTATTTGCCCCTCAAGTTACTCAGCCCCCGACCATTCAGCCTCACCCTTGGATAATCTCGGGCGCTAGATCAAGATATATATGGTTATGGACGCACGGCACCTAGCGGTGTCACGAACCACTTTGTAGGCCCTCTTACGGCAATCACGCCGGCATATGAGCCGGATGCCGTTCCGAGAGGCACCTGGACGGACCCCAGAGAAAAATCAGAAGTCACCCCGGGGGCGATTGAAATCGAAGATGCAGAGGTGTTGTAGATGAAAAGGATAGTGCCGGGAGAGGCCGGCGTACCCGAAAAACGTCCACCGATTTCGCTCGGAAGAGTTATGCCGGTACGGGCGGCGGTTTGATTGAGGTGGACCCGCCTGCTGAGACAGTTTGGCGGGCGGCTTGGCTAAGGTGGATCGGGTTGTTTCTACGCCGCCAAC
>NZ_JBTMXB010000095.1:0-2379 GCF_054489405.1 Mesorhizobium sp. A623 | reverse complement strand
GATTTTCGGGGGTTTGATCGAGGTTTCGGGCCATTGGCGCAGGCTATGGCATAACGAACGATAAGGCAACATTATCGGTCGTTATGCAGCAAGACAGGCGGTGCGGTTGATGACGAATAGAGTGGCATCAAGCGCACGACCACGGTAGGCTGGCCGGCCATGATTCGAGCCGATCAAACCAGGCCCCGGGCCAAAACAGATGCCGCAGTGGGCTCAACCCCGGCCGTCGTGCGGCTGATACCGGCCTGGGTCGTGCCGCGCGGGGCCGTCGCCAGCGATACCGAAGCGGCTTTTATGGCCGGTGCGGCGCTGACTACGCTCGACATGCTGGTGCGGTCCGACCCGGCTTGGGCCGGCGCCTGGCGCCACCGTCTCGCCCTCAAATGCGCCGCCGCCGCCGTTCGCCTTGCTGGCCGCAACGAGGATGAGGCGGCTCTGCGCGACGCCTGGGTTCTGCGCCAGCCCGGCGACGCGCCCGGGCCCGCCGGCACTATTTTGGCCGCGTGGCGGCAACTGGCGGCGCGGCCGCCGGTAGTCGACATCGCGAGACTGGCCGAAGTGGTTGAACAACTCGGCCTGCGCTGGGACGACGGTTTTGGCGATCTCCCGAGCGCCATTGACGATGTGGTCCACTCCGGCCGGCCGGCGCCGTTTGTTGCCGCAGTGATTGCCACCCAGGTTGTTGCCCTGTCGCCGGGAGCGGAATTGCTGGCCTGGTGGTGTGCCGATCTGATCATGGCGCAAAAACTGTGCTGGCCACGCCCGGTGCCGCTGTTGATGGCTCAGGTGTTTTCGCCGGTGTTCCGCATCGATGGTAGTCGGGGGCGGATCAGGCCGGGAGAGGACGGGTTTGAGCGAGCTGTTTGTCTGGCGCTGGCGCAGGGCGCAGCGGCGAGTTGCCAGCTAGGCGCGGACCTGTCTCGGCGCGCCGAAAAGCTCGTTGGAGTGGTCCCTAAACTGCGCGCCAAGGGGGCAGGCGAGGTGATCCAGAAACTGCTGGACGACGATGCCGTGCCAGGCTCACTGACCACGAGAAATCTGTCGCGCTTCGGTTCACGGCGTCTGTTCGAGCGTCTGCAAAAGTTCGAGGCGGTGCGAGAATTATCGGGCCGTTCCACCTTCCGGCTTTTTGGGCTGTAACGATGGCAGAACCGTTCGTCCGCCGAAAGGAAAATGCTGAGTTGGCATTGCTGGACATGGAGCTCGAGCACCTGCCGCCGGAGCTGCGTTGGCGCGAATGGCTTTTGCGCGTCGAGGCGGTGATCTTTGCTGCCGGCACGCCGGTGACCCGCGAAACATTGGCGCGTGTCGTCGGCAAAGGCTGCAACATCGATCTGATCATCGACGACATTCGCGCCGAACTCACTGGGCGGCCCTACGAACTGGTGTCGGTCGCGGGCGGCTGGCAGCACCGGACCAGAAAAATCTATTCCGACGCAATTCAAGCGGCGACGGGGCAGAGCACGGCAGAATCTCGCGCGCTGTCGCAGAGCGAGACGCTGGTTTTGATGTGCATTGCCTATTTCCAGCCGATCACCCGCAGCGAGCTCTCCAGCTTTTTCGGCAAGGAGGTTTCGCGCGACACCATCGGCGCGTTGCGGTCGCAAGAGTTCATCGCCTCGGGTCCGCGCAGCCCGACGCCGGGCGCGCCCTATACCTATGTCACCACCAAAGCGTTCCTCTCCCATTTCGGCCTCGACACGCTGCGCGATCTGCCCGATTTCGAAGCGCTCGAAGACGCCGGGCTGCTGTCCAAGGAAAAGCTGCTCGCGGGCGAGATTCCGGCCGGATTGGCAAACGACGAAAGCGATGAAGCCGACGACAAGAATTTGGATACAATTATCGATGGGATTCGATAGGCAGCCTTGCCGCCAAGTGGCATTTCGACGAGATGGTGTGGAATTTCACGCCGCTACGCTGCCTCGTCTACTTCGATCCGCTCCTCACATGCAGGCTGCGGCTGGCGGCCTCCACTTGGGCGCTGTTTTGCAGGTAACGCTCCGGCGAGCGCATGGCCACCGCCACGCAGAGCGCGTCGACGACGGAAAGCTGGGCGGAGCGGATTTCATTGCTGGCTGTCTGGAAGGACAGGTCGGGAACCGACAGGACAAGGCTGAGGCTCGCCACGGACGTGATGGGAGATTTTGAACTAGAGGTGATAGCGACGACCGTCGCTCCGCGCGAAGCGGCCATGCGCAGCGCCGAGACCACGGTCGCCGTCGAGCCGCTTTGCGAGAGGCCCACCACGACGTCGCCCGCCGAACAAGTGGCGGCGTAGTGAGCCTGAAGAACGATGTCGGTAGGCCGTGTTGCAGGGATCAGAATTTGATCGGAGAGCGCCCTGCCGGTGACAATTCTCATGCCACGCGTTCGAACTCG
>NZ_JBTMXB010000094.1:0-2396 GCF_054489405.1 Mesorhizobium sp. A623 | reverse complement strand
GCCGACTCACCTTCTTCGGGTCGATTGCGCATCTGACCGAGTGGCGGGAATTCCTGCGCCATCTTGCTTCCGTCCGAAAGAAGCCGCTGGGTGGTCTACGCCAAAGCGCCCTTCGCGGGACCGGAGGCGGTGCTCGCCTACCTGTCGCGCCACCCATCGGGTGGCAATCTCGAACAGCCGCCTGATCGCCTTCGACGAGACCGGCGTCACCTTCCGCTACAAGGATTACCGCCGAGATGGCGCGGACCGGCAGCAGATCATGACGCTTGGCACCGATGAGTTCATCCGCCGCTTCCTGCTCCACGTGTTACCGCGCGGCTTCCACCGCATCCGGCATTACGGCTTGCTCGCCGGTTCCGCCCGCAAGGCCAGCCTCGCACGCGCCCGCGAACTGCTGGGCGTCGCCGCGCCGCCGGATGACGACACACCAAACGAACCGGAGGAGTTCCGGCCGCCATGCTCTTGCTGTGGCGGACGCATGATCGTCATCGAGGTGTTCGAACGATGGAGACAGCCGCGCGGACCGCCGGAAGCGACGGCGACGAACCCGGAGAAGTACCCATGACCCGGCATGGCACGGTCGAGTATTCAGTCGCAGGCGGCAAACATTCGGCAACGGGGCCACACGCATCCGTGGTGGCCATCGAGGCCGACAGAGTCGCGACAAGCCCCGCGCCGGGTCGGCAACGCGGCACGGAAGCGCAACGAAGCGGCCTGACCGCATCCATCGCGGCGCTTCCCGATGACGGTCGCGCCATCGATGACATCAGCCGAAACTCGAAATCTCCATAGCCATCGATTGTGGCCCGCGGGTTCCTTCCTCGGGGACTTTCGTACGCCTGCCGGCGCCCGAAACTCTTATATGGGGATCGTCAACTGCAAAACGGCCTCACATCAGCATTGTCAGGTGTCTCCGGGTAAATCGCAGATCCATTTGGTGGGTCCGATTGCGTGACGCGGTTCGCGAACGAACCCAGTCCACCTTATATTCGGTCAGGCGAATGCACCTGTTCCATGATCCCGCTTGCGGCGGATTCGGACCCGAGAGACGAGACCATTCTTCAACGGCGGCTGTTTGAGGGCCATGAGTTTCGTCGGTTCGTCTACCGAGGATCTGCCAGGCCCGATCGGCCCTGGGAGATTGCTGAAGTCGAGCGGGGTTTACGCTGATGGTGTCGTCAGGGCCGCCCCTTCTATGACAACTCCAGCGTTCACGTATTTCCACAGCGCGACAAGCAGTTTACGGGCAAGCGCGATGATCGCCGTCTTCTTATGCCGGCCACCATTCTGCATGACCCGAGTCTTGAACCATTGGCTGAGTGCCGAGTTTGGCTGATGGCGCACCCAGAGCCAAGCAGCCTGGACAAGCATCGACCGCAGCCTGGGATTGCCGGACTTCGACACCCCTTGCTCATAGTCGATCTGACCACTTTGCCAGGGCGTGGGGGCAAGACCGGCGTAGGCGGCGACCTGTCTTCGATTGTCGAATTTCCGCGAAAGTCCCTCGGACCACAGGACTGCTGCAAACTCGGGACCAATTCCCTTGAGGTTGAGCAGCAGGGCCGGTGTTGGCACATCTGCCGCCAAGAGCATAGCGTCGCGTTCCTCCTCGACATTCTTGATCTGCTGGATCAGCAACTCAAGGCGATCAAGTTCCCGGCTGATCTGAGACTTGAGCGCTGGCGGCAGTGAATGACCGTCTCCGGTGATGAGCGTGTCGAGGCGCTTGCGTCGATCGCCCCTCAAGGGCTCGTATCCGGACACACCTTGGCTGAACAGCAGGCCCTTTATCCTGTTGACGTGCCTGATCCGTTCGTTCGTCAGCGCCTTCCGCTCGCGCACCAGACGGCGACGGTCCTCATCCTCTGGCGTTGGCACACGCAACATCGCGCAAACCCGAGGCTCGCCGCGATTGTAGGCCAGCAAAGCCCGAACCAGCGCCTCCCCGTCAATCCTGTCGGTCTTGGCCCGCCGACGGCGGCGTGATGTGGCGATGGATGCGGGGTCAACGACATAGCTCTCGATGCCTTCGCGTTCGAGGACCCGATGTATCCAGAACCCATCCAGACCAGCCTCCTGGATTGATATGACCCGAAAGCTCTGCCCTGTTCGCACTACCGCCTTTCGTTGCAGCTCTGCGAAGTGATCGAGTAAACCCGGAACGTCGCCCCCCGACACGATGTGTCTCGACATTTTCTCGCCCCCTCCTGGCGCAAGGGAGGTCACAAGCCACTTCGAACGAGACAGTTCTAGCGAGACGAAAATTGCGGCAAGATCGACGCGGATAGCGGCCGGGGCTTTGGTGCTGTTGGCGTGCATGCTGACCTCCATGTGATGTTTGGCGACCTTACTCTGGCAGAGCGTTGGTCGCTTTCCATCCCCATAGGATCTTCACG
>NZ_JBTMXB010000093.1:0-2400 GCF_054489405.1 Mesorhizobium sp. A623 | reverse complement strand
ATCCGCTCGCCCTTCGTCATCATCGCGCCAAAGCACAAGAAGGCGTCGCTGTCGCAGCGGATTTTTGTTCAGGAACTGCGCAAAAGGGTGGGGAGCGCCGAAAAATCTGCCGGAAAAGGGCAGGTGGCGGACGCAAAAGAACCGATGCCCAAGATACGCGGCATGTAAAAACTCTTTTATGCATTGATCCCGAAAAGCGGGAGCCGCTTTTCGGGATCAATGGTCTAAAATGCTGGGCTGCGCTTTAAAGGCGTAGCGCCTTGGCGTCGATCCGATAATGCGCTTCGGTTGGAACGCAGTCTTCCCCGTTTACCGGAATGAGGTCCTGCGGGCAGGCCGAGAACGCGACGATCAAATCCATTTCCGCGCGCATCGACACATAGGAGCCCCGTCCCGAAACAGGCGCCTCGAAAGAGACCGAACCGTCTTCGCTGACGGGAATGTTCATGAATAGGTTGAGCGGCGAAGGGGTTTCGGGCGGCGTCAGCCCGAGCGCGCCGAGGGCGGCCGTCAGATTGTCGGTGCAGTTGTCATGGTGCCCGATATGACCCAACTGCTGGTAGCGATAGCGGTCGCAGGCGGCGATCAGTGTATCGTGCACGCCGCCCGAAGTGTCCTGGATCAGGGTTAGCATCGGACGCCGCTTGTTGCTGCGCAGCGTGTCGCCGTTCTGGGGGTTCACCTTGAGCATGGCGCCGCGGCTGTGCTCCATCGACATGAATTCCGCGATGTCGTCGGCGCAGAAGGCCCAGGTATCCACCACCTGGGTGCCGTGGGTGTTGATGACGGTGATTACTTGGCCTTGGGCAACGCGCGCCGCCGCGCCCTTGCGGGCGGGAATGACGTGAACCTGACCGTTACTGGCGTTCGTTGGCATCGTTGAGTTCCTTCCGTTCAGCGTCCGCGGGCTTCGCTTTCGACGAAAATATAGCCGAGAAAGTTCAGGAGCACCTGTGCCGCGAGAAAGCCGGTGATGCCCGAAGGGTCGTAGGCCGGGGCCACCTCGACGAGGTCGATGCCGACGATGTCGCCGACCTTCACCAGGCCCTGGAGCATTTCCATTACTTCATAATAAAGGAAGCCGCCATGGCTGGGGGTACCGGTGCCCGGTGCAATCGACGGATCGAAGCCGTCGATGTCGATCGTCACATAGTAGCGCGCACCCTCCGGGATGGTCGCCAGCACGCCTTCAACGCCGAGCTTGCGCGCCTGGCGGACGGAAAGGATCGTCGAGCCGCGCTGGCGCGCATCCTCGTAACCGTCGCGGGCCGTCGAAGAGACGTTGCGGATGCCGATCTGGCTGAGACCGCTGACATGCGACTGTTCGGCTGCGCGGCGCATCGGATTGCCGTGGCCTTCGCGCACGCCGTGGCGCACGTCGACAAAGTCGAGATGGGCGTCGATCTGCACGATATGGATGGGGCCATGTTCGCTGAACGCCCGGACGCAGGGGATGTTGATGGCATGGTCGCCGCCCAGAATGACGGGCAACGCGCCCCGTTCGAGAATCTTGCGGACCGCCTTTTCCGTATTCGCGTGGCTGGTGACGGTATCGGTGTGCACGATATCCGCATCGCCGATGTCGACGATCCGCACCTTGTCGAGCGGCAGATAGATCTGGTCGTCCTCATGGTCGTAGGCGCCGCCATGGCCGAAGGAAAACAGCGTCGACGCCTCGCGGATGGCGCGTGGGCCAAAGCGCGCGCCAGAGCGGTACTGGGTGCCCATGTCGAAGGGAACGCCCAGCACGGCGACATCGGCATCGATCTTGTCCCAATCCAGGCAGACGGGCCGCTTGCCGAAGGTGCTAAGTCCTACGAAGGGGAGATCGAGCCGCCCGCCCTCATACCCATGTTCAGCCATCGAAACTCTCCCTACTCGGATAAGCCTCATGCCATCCGGAAGCGACATTCGGCATGAGCCGGAGTGCCAGGGATGGAGTGAAGCACGACAGGCCCGTGGTCTGCCTAACCCTTGGCTAGCATAGCGCCGCCACTCCTATCCATCACGAGTATCGGGCGTTCATATCGATTAATTCGGATATTGACCGTACTGGCATGCCGCCTGCCTCGGCGAGGCGCGGTTATTTCAGCAGTGGTACCCCGAAGCGTTCCGTTGCCGTTGGTCAGGTCACGACCCCGCGGCAGGCCCAGGCGACATTCGCAAACGACCTCGGGCCATCGGGGTGCCCGGCCTCGTATGCATCACGCACGGCGGCATCCGTGCGTGCCCGCTCTGCGGCGTCCTTTGAAAGACTACGATGAACCAGAAATCCTCCCCTCTCAATTAGCCCGGAATTGTCTCATTGGTGCTGACGCCGGACATGTATCCATGGATTGGGGGCCGGATTTTGAGCTCCGCCATAGGCACGACTTTCCAGATCACGCACCCGACCTCGTC
>NZ_JBTMXB010000092.1:0-2501 GCF_054489405.1 Mesorhizobium sp. A623 | reverse complement strand
TCCGTCAATGGGCGCGATTATCCTTGGCCGCGCGTGCCGGCGATTGCGATCTGCCTGGACGGCTGCGAGCCGGCCTATCTGGACGAGGCTATCCAGGCGGGGCTGATGCCGGCGCTGGTGAGGATCAAACAGAAGGGCACGGTGCGCTTTGCCCATTCGGTCATCCCGAGCTTCACCAACCCGAACAATCTGTCGATCGCCACCGGGCGTCCGCCGGCGGTGCACGGCATTTGCGGCAACTACCTCTATGAGCGCGAGACCGGCAAGGAAGTGATGATGAACGACCCGCGCTTCCTGCGTGCGCCGACCATCTTTTCGGCCTTTTATGACGCCGGCGCGAAGGTCGCGGTCGTCACCGCCAAGGACAAGCTGCGGGCGCTGCTCGGCAAGGGCCTGAAGTTCGAGGATGGCAGGGCGCTGTGCTTCTCGGCGGAAAAGTCCGACACCACGACGGTCGCCGAACACGGCATCGACAATGCCTCGAAACATTTCGGACTGGCCGTGCCGGAAGTCTATTCGGCCGAACTGTCGGAATTCGTCTTCGCCGCCGGCGTGCAGCTTTTGAAGGAGTTCAAGCCGGACGTCATGTACCTGACCACGACCGACTATGTGCAGCACAAATATGCGCCGGGCGTGCCACAGGCGAACGCCTTCTACGAGATGTTCGACAAATACCTGGCAGAACTCGATGCGCTGGGGGCGGCTATCGTTGTCACCGCCGACCACGGCATGAAGCCCAAGCATCATAAGGACGGCTCGCCGGACGTCGTCTATGTGCAGGACATTCTGGACGAATGGCTGGGCAAGGATGCCGCCCGCGTCATCCTGCCGATCACCGATCCCTATGTCGTGCATCACGGCGCGCTGGGTTCTTTCGCGACGGCCTATCTGCCGAAGGGTGCGGACCAGGCCGACATCATGGCGCGGCTGGCCAAGGTCGAGGGCATCATGCTGGTGGTCGACAACCCGACCGCCTGCGAGCGTTTTGAGCTGCCGTCCGACCGCATCGGCGACATCGTCATGATCTCGACCGAGAACAAGACCATCGGCACCAGCGAGCATCGCCACGACCTGGCGGCGCTGAACGAGCCGCTGCGCTCGCATGGCGGGCTGACCGAGCAGCGCGTGCCGTTCATCACCAACCGCGTGCTGCCCGACCAGCCGGATGCGCCGAGCTTGCGCAATTTCGACGCGTTCTTCTACGCGGTGACGGCGGCGGCGCTGCCGTCGAACTGAAATTGAAAGGTGATGGCCATGACCAAAGCTGAAACGTCGATAAAAGTCCGCCACGAGGCGATGCGCATTGCCGGCAAAAAGGTCGATGCCGAAGGCGTCGTCGAGGTGCGCTATCCCTGGAACGACACGGTGATCGGCACCGTGCCGGCGGGCGACGCGGAACATGCCCGCGAGGCGTTCCGCATTGCAGCCACCTATCAGCCCAAGCTGACGCGCTATGAGCGCCAGCGCATCCTGCTGCGCACGGCCGAACTGCTTGCCGCCCGCAAGGAGGAAATCTCCGATCTGGTCACGCTTGAACTCGGCATCTCCAAGCAGGATTCGCTGTACGAGGTCGGCCGCGCTTATGACGTGTTCACGCTGACCGGCCAGATGTGCATCATGGACGATGGCGAGATCTTCTCCTGCGACCTCACCCCGCACGGCAAGGCGCGCAAGATTTTTACGACGCGCGAGCCGCTCAACGCCATCTCGGCGATCACGCCGTTCAACCATCCGCTCAACATGGTGTCGCACAAGGTGGCGCCGGCCATCGCCACCAACAACTGCATCGTGGTCAAGCCGACCGAACTGACGCCGATGACGGCGCTGATCCTGGCCGACATTCTCTATGAGGCCGGCCTGCCGCCGGAAATGCTGTCGGTGGTCACCGGCTGGCCGAAGGACATCGGCGACGAGATGATCACCAACGAAAACATCGACCTGATCACGTTTACCGGCGGCGTGCCGGTGGGCAAGATGATCGCCGGCAAGGCTGGCTACAAGCGCCAGGTGCTGGAGCTTGGCGGCAACGACCCGTTCATCATCCTCAACGATTTGTCCGACGACGACCTCGCCCGTGCGGCCGATCTCGCCGTTGCCGGCGCGACCAAGAATTCCGGCCAGCGCTGCACGGCGGTCAAGCGCATTCTGGTGCAGGAAAGCATCGCCGACCGCTTCGTGCCGATGGTGCTGGAGCGGGCCAAAAAGCTGCGCTTCGGCGACCCGATGGACCGCACCACCGATCTCGGCACCGTGGTCCACGAAAAGGCCGCCGCCCTGTTCGAAGCCCGCGTGCACATGGCAGCCGAAGCGGGGGCCGACATTCTCTACAATCCCGGCCGCCAGGGCGCGCTGTTGCCGCCCATCGTCATCGACCGCGTGCCGCATCAATCCGAACTTGTCATGGAGGAAACGTTCGGGCCGATCATCCCGATCGTGCGCGCGCCCGACAATGACGACGAGTTGATCAAGCTGTCGAACTCCACCGCCTTCGGCCTGTCGTC
>NZ_JBTMXB010000091.1:0-2636 GCF_054489405.1 Mesorhizobium sp. A623 | reverse complement strand
ACCCCCAAGCCATTGCCCTCACTGCCGCTACCTCCTCCTCAAACCGCCTCGTTCACTTCTACCAAAGTAGTGGTAGTTCTCTCGATCTGCGGATCCGCGATTGCGGCCGGCTGTTTTTGGTGGGTGGGTTTGATGTAGGCGAAGGCGGAGCCTGGGGCCTCGTCCAACGTGAGGAAGCGGTCTAGGGCCGACGCGGCGCTACAAACAGTAAAACGGCGGGCCACTCGATGGCCCGCCGCTTCTGTCTCGATTATTCATAATTTTAGAGAAGCGCTTAGCGCCCAAAAACGCCCCGGTCCGAATCCTGAACCTTCACGGTGCCGTTTTGATCGGCCGAGATCGAAGCCGTCGTGCCATAATCGATAGACGCCGTCGCGACAGGCTCGTAGGCGGGGAACTGACCGCTGCCACCGGCGAACGCGGCACCAGCAGAAACCAGAAGGGCAGTGGCTGCGGTAAAAATGATCTTGTTCATGTCAAACACTCCTAAATCTTCGTTGTCATGCCCTTCAAGCCTCACTGGCGAAGGGCGGTTGATGTCGCTTGGACAATACGAAGATGGTAGGCTGGAGTGCTGATCGCCAGACCGGGGATTGGCACAGACTGTCAATGATTAGTGAACGACATCTAGGTAATAGTTTCATTATTGAGAACTATCCGCGTGTAGTCATTCGTTATCGCGCGTAACAAAAGCCCCGACGAAGCGAGGATCGCTGGCAATTTACAGAACGGGGAAACGGGCTGGAAACGCCCGACTGCTATGGGGAGGTATGGCCGAAGACAAATATGCAGCGAATTGGCGGGGCGCGCGAAAATACCAGTTCGTTGACGAGACACGGCGAAAGCGCCGCGCTCGTTTCATCAAGCACCATCTGCCCTGGTGCGCAGTCGCTGTCTTTCTAGGCGTAGTCTCTACGGTCTACTGGCTGTAGTGCAAGAAAAAGCCACGCCGAAGCAGGGCTCTCGATATTTGATCGTGCTCAACCCCAAACCCAAACACGCTTGCGGAAGCAGCGAACGCGGCGGCGGCCGTGACGCCAATAGCTTCGGCAGACCCTTCTCCAAACACGCCGTCTATGTGGGCGGTGATGACGCCGATGATTACGACGCCAGTGGCGCTCCCGCTCCCTCCGATACTGGACCGGCTCCAGCTCCGGCTGATTTCCTTCGCCATCGAATAAATCGGTTGCGGGCTCGTCCAGTTCGTCGCGAATACCATCGCCGGGCATGACGCCAGCCATCGCGCTACCAGGCGGAGCTATGCCAACAAGGGCCGTGACACCTGCAATACCGAGCATTCCGGTTAAAAATGATCGCCGATCCATAGAAACCTCCATATCCTTTGATCGTCAGGATATGTGGAGACATAGAGCAGCGAATGCGGGCGGCCAGACTTCGAGAATTTTTGAAACAAAAAGCCCCGGTGATGAGCCGGGGTTGGGGGGCGGTTAGGCTGCAGCCGGTAGCGCCTTGTGGTGTATTTTGTTAGCCAGCGTCGTGGCGGTCGGCTCGATGGTCCTGCTGTTTAGATAAACCTTCAATATCCAGCCAAACATGGGTGATCGCGCGACCACCGCATCAACCCACTTGTCAGCAGCAATCACAAAATCTGCGATGACACTCGGGGGGCATGGTACGCAGATTGAGCGGCGGACGCCTTGGTGTGCTGCTCTTTTCCTTCGACTGAAGAACCCTGACAAACACCAGCGCGGTGTATGGGTTGATCGAATAATTCAACTTCTCTATGAATCCAGCACATCGTCCGGGGTTTCTGGATTGTCGATTAACCGGTTAGCCGTGACGTAAAATTCATTGGCCGCACACACGTACCTGGCGCGGCGACGGATGTAGAGGCGGATGACGGCCATGGCGTCGGCACAAAGCGCTGGCGGCCAGTTCTCGTGGATCTTGGGGGTTGCTCACCATCCCCGATCTAACGCCCATCCTCCACAATTCGCAACCGGACGCCTGACCATCTTCCCGACGCCAGCAATATTGATCGCCCGCGTGTCCTGATGGATGCGCGGGCTTTGATCCTAACGGCCGTCTGAGCGCTTCTTTGGGTGCTTACGGAACTGCACGACCTGGCCGCTTGGGCGGGCATGCTCTGACGTGGCAACTGCCTCGATCAACAGGTCCAGAGCGACGCAAACCTTTCGGCTTGTTTCGTCGTTTCCACGAAGATAGTCATAGGCGCGCTCAAGGTGCAGCCGGGCGGCTGAAAAGTCGCTGGTCAAATCCGCTCTCCGTCGTGCCCGCCTACTGTTGTGGCAGCAGCCGGTGACCGGGGTGCAAATATCCACAGCAGCTTTTTATTAAATTCCGACAGGTGGCGTTTTCATTTCGAGGGGTGGGCGCGATGGTTGCTAGAGACCGGCTCAGTCGAGTGATGCCCCACCTCCCGACCGTGCCACACCGCGCCCTTTGGTGGGATGGCAGTGGCACCCAAAGCGTTGGTAAATATCCACAGCCGTATTTGATACAAATCGCTGAGATCAGTTGCGTTAACGCAGTTTTCACCATCACCAGCCACATTGCGACTGCGGCCTCGTATTGATTTCTGAATAGCCCCGAGTTTTGTAGACGCTCCCAGGTTACGTTTTCTGCTGCCGTTCGAATTCGACGGGCGACAGCAT
>NZ_JBTMXB010000090.1:0-2716 GCF_054489405.1 Mesorhizobium sp. A623 | reverse complement strand
CCCAAGCCATTGCCCTCACTGCCGCTACCTCCTCCTCAAACCGCCTCGTTCACTTCTACCAAAGTAGTGATAGGCCGGAACCCACTTAGCGATAGCTCCGAAACTGTTCAAACAAACCGAGCCACCTCTTTCGGTGCGGCCTTCCCACTCGTCGCGGTCGCGCCCGCATTCGGAGCCGACGCGGAACTTGAAGGCATCGAAACCATGGGCGTCGCGCAAACGCTGGAAGCGGATCGCCTCGTCCTCCGGCGTGATGTCGCGGCGCATCGAGGAGGCGTAGGCGCGCAGACGACCGGGCGCGCCGCCGATCAGGCTGGCTACCGGCTTGCCGGCCAGCCGGCCGCGCAAATCCCACAGGGCCGTGTCGAGGCCCGACATGGCCCGATAAAGGTAGGAGCACGAGAATTTGTGCTCGCGCCGGGCGATATCACCGACCATGTCTTCGATAGCCATGATGCCGCGACCCAGCGCCCAGGGCGCGATCTGGCGGTGGAAGACGGCGGCGGTAATGTCGGCATTGTAGGTCGAAATCTGGCCCCAGCCGGTCGAGCCGTCCTCGGCAGTGAGGCGGACGAAGCCGACGAATTCGTTGGTGAAGGTCTCTAGCTTGCGAATTTTCAAGGCGGGCCTGCAAATCACGGCTGGATCGAGACCGGCCCGCGTGGCCGGTCTTGTAGAATGAGGCTCGCGGCGCGGTGGGCGAGCATGATGGTGGGGGCGTTGGTATTGCCCGAAGTGATGGAAGGGAACGCCGACGCATCGGCAACCCTGAGGCCTTCGACGCCGAAAACCTTCAGATCAGGACCGACTACCGCCGTCGCTTCGTTGCGGCCCATCCGGCAGGTGGCCACCGGGTGGAACACGCTGCCGCAACGCTGCCTGAAATCCTCCAGGATGGCGTCGTGGTCGAAATAGTCGATGTTGGGCGCCATGGCCTCCTTGGCGAAGGAGCGGATCGAAGCAGTTCGCGCCATGCGCTGGATCAGCCGGCCGCCGGCGACCACATCATCGAGGTCTTTTTGCGTGGAAAGATAGTTGGGTACGATGCGCGGAGCCGCCATCGGGTCCGCCGACCTGATGTCGATGCGGCCGCGGCTCGACGGTCTTGACGGCTGGAACGACAGGATGAAGCCGGCAAACGGGTCCGGATTGATGATCGGGCGCTTGTTGCTCGGCGACGTCGTGTAGGTGACCGGGTTGAGGTAGAGTTGCTGGTCCGGCCTGTCGAGGTTCGCGCTCGAGCGCACGAAGCCGCCGCACTGGTTGACGCTGAGGCCGAGCGGCCCGCGCTTGGCCAGCACATAGCGCATGCCTTGCAGCAGTTTCCCCCACCAGGGCGACAGCATCGAATTCAGCGTCGGCTCGGTCGCCTTGTAATAGTAGTTGATGCCGAGATGGTCCTGCAGATTGCCGCCGACATTGTCGTTGGCGCGGACGATCTCGATGCCCATCTCGCTGAGCAGCGCGCCAGGGCCGATGCCCGACATCTGGAGAAGTTTTGGCGAGTTGACGGCACCTGCCGAGACGATCACTTCCTTGCGGGCGCTGAACTGCTGCCTGCCGCTGGCCAAAAGCACGGAAATGCCGGTGGCGCGGCCGTCGCGCACGTCGATACGCTCGACCATCGCGTTGGTCACGAGGCTGACGTTCTGGCGCTTCAGCGCCGGCTTCAGGAACGCATCGGCGCTGGACCAGCGGCGGCCGCCCTTCGTCGTGATGCGGTAGTGGGTGACGCCCTCGGGGTCCGGCCCGTTGCAATCCTCGGTGACGGGCAGCCCCATTTCCTTCGCCATGGCGAAATAGTGCCGGTTGCAGGGGTGGATTTCGCGCTTGACATTGGTGACGTAGAGCGGACCGCTACCGCTCGCCCTGCCGTCTTCGCCGACGCGGGTCTCGATGGCGTCGTAATGTGCGCGCACCTCGTCCCAGCCCCAGCCGGTCGCGCCAAGCTTTTCCCAGTCCTCGAAGTCGCCCGGCAATCCGCGGCAATAGATCAGCGCGTTAATGGAACTGGAGCCGCCAAGCACCTTGCCCCGAGGCCAATAGCTCGTGCGTGAGCCGGTCTGCGGGTCGACCTCCGTCTCATACATCCAGTTGATACGGGGATCGAAAAACGTGCGGCCATAGCCGATAGGCGTCTGGATCCAGAAGCTGCGGTCGGAGCCGCCCGCCTCGACAATCAGGACGCTGCTGGTGCCGTCGCGCGACAACCGATCCGCCAGGACGCACCCGGCCGATCCCGCACCGACGATGATGTAGTCGAACTCGGCCAAACACCGACCCTTTCATGTAGATCGCATTGGCTGCTTCACGCGGTTTCGTGCCGGATCGGCAACTGGCGACGGACGGCCAAGCCGCTCAAGCGAAGGCGTCCGGCATTCCACGAGAAGTATGGTTTGCCGGACGAGCTTCGGTCAAACAAAGCTTTATCGCGCTAAGGCCATATTATATTTGAAGGTAGGCCGCCCCTCAAAGAACCAGCGGTTCCTGCTTCATCTGGAGGTGGAGGTCCTTGCCGTCATAGGGATGCGCCTCGCACACCGCCTCGTCCAGTTCGACGCCGATGCCGGGTTCCTTCGACGGGATGACGTTACCGTCCTGCCATTCGATTTTTTTTCCTGAGCAGCGTAGCGTGGAAGCCGTCCCACTGCTTCAGCGATTCCAGGATGAGGAAATTCGGCAGCGTCACCGCAAGCTGGATGTTGGCGGCGCCGAC
>NZ_JBTMXB010000009.1:0-200193 GCF_054489405.1 Mesorhizobium sp. A623 | reverse complement strand
CCTGATCGGGCCGCCTCTGAACTAAGCCGCCTTCCGCCGTGCCTCTCGCTGGTGCGAAATTAAAAGGGCCTGCTGTACAATGTAGAAGGTCAGTAAAATGGCCGCGTTAAGCTCGAAGACTTCTTCCATGGCGGAGAGAACGCGCGACGATGTGCCGGCGTCGATGACCTGCGCCAAGCCGATGAATCCGACATGCAGGAAGAGCAGAGCATGGCCGGATAGCTGGGTCGCAGTACCACCGATACCCTTCATCAGGGCGAATGTCATCAGTCCCATCGACACCACAAGCATCAGGCCCAGCCACAGCCAGGCGATATCCTGGTTGAAGCCGCGCAATAGCCGGTATGCAAGGATCAGCAGGTCGTGAAAGCCGTCCAACTGCCCGCCACCATAAAGCGGAAGAGGCTCAAATCCGAATAGCCTTGATCCGAAGCTGGTTTCATCCATTAGCTCGGCGAACCCGATCAAGCCCGCCAGCAGAAGCGGTATCCGCAGCCCCAAAGTCCCAACCAAAACTGCTGCCCCGAGCACTGCTGCGATCAGGAACACGACGCTGCCCATTTCGATGATACCGTCTTCCTGCAACAGCAAAGGCCGGATGTCAGGTGACAGAATAGCGACCAGCGCGGCAGAGACGGTAACAATTCCGACCGTGACTAAAGCGCAAATCCGAACATGGAATTGGCTTGACGGGCTTAGGCGGTTCTCGATGGTATCGCCTTGCGTTACCCCGCTGCTATCTGTCGGATGCATTATTTGCGCCACGATCATCTCCCGTAACAGCATCGTCACGGAACCGTCATGTAACCTCCGTTTTAGGCAAAGGAAGGGCAGCCGGCAAACGCGGCCGCCTCGCAAATGGCGTTCCCGCACTCTGGCGGGAGGAATTGCCTTGCCCGCGCTGGCTAACCGCTGAACATCTAGCTCCTGGGGTGTGGGGCACTTGGCGGGCAACTGGTTGCGCAGGTCCGATTTGAACGGACGACTCTGGATTTGGATATCAGCGAGCTACCGGGCTGCTCCGTCCTGCTGAAAAGACGGCGTCGTTGGAACAAAAGGATGCGCGCTTCTGTTCTGTTTATTGGGCACTTAAACAGAAGGACGCGTTAGATGAAAAACCGCTTGTTGATACTAGTCGCAGCGATTTCGATGACCGCTGGGTCCGCATTTGCTGCCTGTCCTGATAAGTCGGCATCAAATAGCGGGACTGAGCAAACCGCCGGTATTTCCAAGGACGGCACACACGCTCCGCTCGAGAAGCCGAAAGCGGAAAACGATGCCAATAATGCCGTCAAAAAGGACGGTAACACTATGCCGCTCGCAACTGAGGAAGGCGGTGGCGACAAGAACTTGGCCACATCTCAGCAGGATGTTGAAGCCCAGCAGCAGGGTGACCAGACCGCCGCTGCCAAGGTTGATGACGAAGCGTGTAAAGATTGAGCCGAGACAGATCATCGGGAGTCAACGGCTACCCTAAAACGCAAAACCCGCCTCTCAGTCGGGGCGGGTCACCGGCGCAACTCTGCGCATGAACAACTATCTGCCATAGCTGCCGTCAGGTGTCAACTCCGTTTCGGCTCCGAAACATTGGCATAGTGGAGAATGAGCCTTTCGAGCCCGGTGCGCAGGAGTTGGGCAGGGATATCTCGGACCACGTTTTCCTTGGCCGCCAACTCCAGGACTACGAAAGCAGCGACTTCAGTTGGAGGGCGACCCAGCACGGCCCGATCTTAGGCACGACCATAGAATTCTGATGCTGCCGAACTCGATGAGCGGATTCGCTCGGTTCTTGCCATGATGGTTCAGGCCATCGCGCTGTTCCTGCCCCGCCGCAGGCCGTATGGCAGGTGTGAAGCATGGCGGTCATCGCCTGCTTCACATCGACGGTCACCGGCGTGAGACGGTCATGCATCTCGACTGCAGTGAAGGCAGTGCAGCCGACCTAAGCGGCCGAACGGTAAGCGTACACGGCAGCGTGGCGGAGAAGCGCAAAGGAGCCGCGCAGAGAAACTGCAATTATTTCGGCGTAGGGCAAGACGCTCGTGAAGAACGCCTGGTCAAAACGCGAAGATCTCGCACTATGCGGCGGCGGCTGAACGGCAGACGGGCGGCCTTCGAAATTAACCCAAAATAAGTCAGTACTGGCCGTATATCGATCCGGACGGTGATGCCGTCATGTTTCAAGTACAGTGAGAACACACATGCTGACAAAACATTGCATAGCAATGGCCATCCTCTCCATTTCGCTTTCCCTAGGCTGTTTCGGCGGCGTCAGCGCCGAAGGCCTCGCGCCGGGAACGCCTGCGGTGTTGAAACCTGCCACGCCGGCCGCGCTGGAGGCCACCGACGTTCCTGGCATCGGCAGTCTCGGCAAGTGGATGATCGATCCGGACGGCGTGGCGGCGCAGTGGGGTGGCGAAACCTTCGAGGGCAAGACGCTGCGCGAACCGATCAACGTCGTTTTCATCGACGCCCGCGCAAATGACGCCGCCGACGCCAAGGTCCGCCTGATCGAGGCGATGACCCGTGCCGGCTACCCCTCGCGCTTCCATCACTCGTCAGGCTATCGCGGCGTGATCGACGGGCAGGTTTATGGCCAGTTGCCGGAACAAGACGGCCACGCCTTCTCCACGCACCTTTATATATTCGACAACAATCACGCCCGCGTCTTCGGCCCGCGGCAGACCGACGCTGGCTGGGTTTTCATCGCCGCGCTGAGCCATGAGAACGTCGACTACCAGAAGCGCGAACACGTGTACTCCTCGTTCGCACGCGCGCGGGACGAACTCGCCGCAGCGCTCACCGAGAAAACCGCCTACCAGCTCGCCGAATCCGTCCCGCTTGGCAACGGGAGTGGCGCGGACTTCACGACCGGCGACCATGACGGTAACGCCATCGTGTTGCGGGCACCGTGATCTACCAGGCACTCGAGGACGGTCTATTCTGGAGGATGGCCGTCCATGAGCTGAATTGGCGATCCTTGAACTGAGGCGGCTGCCGAAGTCGTATTGAGGCTCGAGGAGATCGCGTCGGAACCATGCCATGTCCGATCGCAAATCTCCACGCAGCGTTGCCACGCGATGGGCGGGCATCATAGCTGCCGTCATCTTTCAATCGTGACGTGATGCCTGCTGGTTCCGGTAGTGGACAACCAGTCGCTCCAGACCCATGCGCAGGAGCTGGGCAGGGATATCGCGCACCACGCTTTCCTTGGCCGCCAGTTCGCTGATCGACATGCCGAGGCCGCAGATGGCGTCGAGCACCACGACGATCTCGGGATAGCCCACGGCCTCCCGCGCATCATGCATGGCAGCATGATTGTCGAGCAGCCGGGCCGATATCGATGCTGTCATTCCTCCACCATCGACGCGCTCTTGGAATGTTCCCGTTTTCAATCCCTCTCGTGCGGCCAGTTCGAAATCCTCCCGATACCGCAGGCCGGCACCACGCTGCCTATCCGTCAGGGACAGGATACCTTTCAGGGGATCGATCTTGCGGACCCGGACGATGCCACCGGTGCTGATATGCCCGTCGTTGCTGACCACCTCGTAGACGCGCCTAGCGTCGACCGATCCGGCGATGAGGCGCGTTCGGCCGTGCTCGTCCTGCTTCAATGCGAAATCGTGGCCCAGATCGCGACGGATGCGGACCTGATCGGCCTCGCCCTTCGGCATTTTCGACACCTTCGGCTTGGCCGCTTTTGTCGCGGTCTTGGACTTGGTCAATCGTCGGCCCTCCAATAGAGCTTGTATTGCTTAGGTTTTTTGTAGAGGCGACCGCCGCGATATTCGTAAGTGCCGTACTCGGCACGACGGATGACGGAACGCTGGCGATGCTCAGCAAGTCGGGTTCCGGTCGGTCGCCATTCGATAATGGGTGACCACGTCCAAAGTTTCTCCGGTGGCTCGATCTGGTACCAGTCGTTGCCGTCGTTGAAGAACCGACGATGCCCTTGATCCGTTGCCATGCCGTGATAGCTGGTCCGCAATTCGCAGATCATGCCGATCATGTCGTCGGTGATGGTCGCGATCGGCCGCCATGGGTTTTCGCGGTCGTAGGCTTCACGCGCCTTGCGCTCGGCTATGGTCATGCAACCTCCTGCCGAGGTGCGCGTTTACGCGGCGCGTAAATCGGATCAGGGAGGATGTCATGAGGTTCACGACTAGCGTGTGGGTGAAGGACGGCGAGTTGGGCGTTACTCCAATCACAACCGTGGAAGAGGCTGCCGCAATTATCGGGGCCTATCCCAACAATGCTGATCATCCATTCGCATATGTCGCGGGCAAATCGATTGAGTCCGCCAAAGCTGGGCATATAAAACCGGACCAAGCGAAGCCGCATTTCCTCGACTTTTGCGAAAAAGCGGGGCTGCTCGCCGAAGACAGAATAGCGCTTTGAACTGACGCTGCAGGTGATCGGACGACAAGAGTGTACAGGCAAGGCTGTGGTGCGCTTCATGCCGCCACATTCGCTGGCTGCCAGCTCGCCACCCGATGCGGTCGGTGACGAACGGCGATATTGATAGGGTAGACGTGACGCGGTGTCATTTGCCGTCACTCCCAAGGGTTTTATAGCTATCGGGCACCGCACGAAAACGACGGTCAGCTCCGATGAATTCAAGCTTCACCGAACCCGGCCGACCGCACATGGGCTGGCGTCTGATCTTCTTGGAAATCAGGAAGGTGCAGTCCTTTTCGAAGTCGCGGTAGACGACAAGGCCAGCATCGGCCTTGTTGCGCCAGTGAGCACTGCCGGCGAGGTCATAGAGGCCGGGAACCGGCTCCTTGCCGTCGCTGTCGGCACGAAGCTTCGTCGGGTGGATGATCATCCAGACCGTGCAGCCGTGGTGCTTGGCGAACTTCTTGCACTTCGAGATAAGCTGCGAGACGAACTCGGTTTCGGTCTGCTTGTCGGGCCGGGAAGCCTCAAGCTCGTTGTAGGGATCGATGACGATGTTGGTAACGCCGTAGCGCGCACTCATGATGCGCCGCCTTTCGGGGCGAACATGTTGTCGTCGCAAGTCAGGCGGCCGCTGAGATGGATGCCGATAAAGCGGCAATCTTCATTACTGGTGTAGATGCCGCTCGCCTGAACGACGGCCCTAGTACCCCCATCCTCGCGGATAAGTCGCTCAAGCTCACGCATATGCCAAATGACCCGTTCGCGCGTCGTCATTTCTGACTCGGCAGCAACTGCCGGCACCGCGACGGCGAGAGCGGCACCAGCCGTCGCCGTATGGAGCAGAAAGCATCTGCGGTTGATTTCAGGTGTGGAAATGCTATGTTCAATCATCATCTTTCCATTCCTTATGCGGGTTGGTGGGTGACATGGCTCGGCGAGATTGCAGTCTCGGCCGGGCCTTTTGCTTTCATCTGCTCGCGAATGGCGCGGACAATCTGCGCGTTCTTCGACGTAAAATCGGCTTTCGCCTCCTGTTCCAAAAAGCGCATGGCGTCAGCAGGTAGCCGAACCGTCATGCGGGTTTCTTCGATGTCCAAAGCAACCTCCTGTTTACCAATTTTCATGATGCCTACTTGGCATCACTAGATTGGTATGGCATCGACATGCCGATGATGTCAAGTCGGCATCATTCCGATTTGGCAGTATCTGTGCATAAAGCGTGCGCCGAGGAGTTTTCGTGATGGCTGATGATCAGGACGACCGGTTTCCGAGCGAGCGGATGGAGCGATTCATTGTGCGTATGCCTGACGGGATGCGGGAAATGATCAGGGAAGCCGCTGATTCAAACGGCAGGTCTATGAACGCGGAGATTGTCGTGCGGTTAGGCCAGTCGTTCGCAAAATGGCCGCCTATACACATTCCCTTTGACTTGTACGACAGAGCGGTGACCTCACCTGTGGAGGTTCGGGAGAAGGTGGAGAAGCTGATCAGCGACGCGGCGCTTCGGATAATCGAAGACGCTTACCCTGCTCCACACCAATCTTCGTGGCCGCTTCACGACTTAGATATGCGTGTACTACAATGGCACTCGGGCGATTGGCATCCTGTCGACTGGGATACTTGGATGCGCTTTAGAGCCGACGACAATGCTCCCGTCCTTGAGCGAAGAATGACTGATGCACAGAACTATTTTGTAGTTCTTGTTTTTGATGAGGATAGATTTCTCTGCAATATCATCCCGCACAATTATATATTTAGAGAAGGAAATTTCGTAGGTGCAGCGTTCGAACGCCTCAATGAAGATGAGAGGCAAGAATATAATCGCTATATGATTGCCTCGACCGACACCGAGCAGGACCGAGCCAGAATTCGTGATCTTCGACGTAAGATGGAGCCTGCCTTGTCACTTCCTCCAATCTCAATCGAAAAGCTCCGAGAGAAATTGAAAGGCCTAGCGCCCGATGATGAACTCGAAGGCCTTTTGGAACGGGTCTCTTGATTCAACGTTTGCCACTTTGCATCGTCCTGATGCAACTTCGTCCCAAGCCTCCATCGCCTTCCCCGCTGATCAAAATGCAATGACCCGGAAACTCGATCTTACCGCTCGACAGGTTACCGCCCTTTGCAAAGGCGCTGCCCGTGCCGGGTACGTCCCGATCGTGAAGATCGGCGATATTTCCATTCACTTGGTGCCGCAGGATGATGCGCGTGTCTCCAGCACGGCCACGACCGACCTAGACGACGAACTTGAAGAATGGGAACGCACCGTTCGCGACAGACCACTGCGACCCATCTTGGGTAGGACGGCAGTTCTGTCGAGATCGGATAAAGAACATCGGCATAGTGTTGAGACATCGGCTCAGCGCGACGCCAGGCACGCGAAAGTTCGGACGCAATGGGAAAAAGATATTCTACGTAGCGAACTGGACCACCGTGAAGATCGGGTTATGGAGCAACTCATTTCGCGCCCTGATGAACCTCAGCACGTATCGACGATTGCCGGTGCTGGGCCAGCGACGGTTGCCTGCAGCCTTCTTGTTCCAATAGCCGCGCGAGGGACAAGGCACCTCCAGGCGTTTGCAGATCTTGGCGAGGCCCGTGGTCATATCGCTGATGACGCCCTTGCGGATGCTTGGGAACAGGTAGCCGTCGCGGGCATGGCGGCGGGCTTCCTCGATCACTGCCAGCGCTTCGGTCGATAGTGGCACCCGGAAATCCGCCGTAGCGTCCTTCCTGCCCTTCATCATCTCGGCCGGGATCGTCCACACGTCGCCGTCGATCTGGTCTTCCCGGATGAAGCGCAGCGGGCCGGATCGAACGCCAGTGAGGATCAGGAGCCGCAAGGCAAGGTGTGTAACCGTGCCGTCGCTCAAGGTCTTGTAGAAGGCGGGCACGTCCTTCCACGGCAGCGCGGGGATATTCTCGGCCTTGTGGCGGGTCTTGCCCAAGAGGGCGCGGGCCTTGGCCGTCACTTGCAAGTCCACGTCGAGGCCGAGCGCAGCGGCGTGCCTCAAGCAGATGGTCAGGCGGCTGAGCGCTTTTTGCGCAGTCTCCGCCTTCGTGTGCCAGATCGGTGCCAGCGTGTCGCGAATGTCTTTCTGATCGAGGTCGGCGACCGGCACCTTGCCCAGCTTCGGCAGGATATGAAGTTCCAGCGGCGTGTACCACCGCCCTGCCTTGCCGTCGCCTTTCAGTTCCGCCTTGCGTGCCTCGAAAGCATCCTCGGCAACATCTTTCAGCAGGTGGATTTTTCGGGAATCCTCGCGACGCTGGCGTTCGCGCTGCTTGATAGGGTCCATTCCCGAGCGAACCACCTTGCGGCACTCGCTGGCTGTCTCCCGCGCTTCCTTAAGCGACACATGGGTTGCGGAGCCTAAACCCATCTCCCGACGCCGGCCGTGGATCGTAAAACGGAGCACCCATTGCGCACCATTTTCGCGCTTATAAATCCACAGCCCGCCACCATCGGCATGTTTACCGGGAGGGAGGGATGCAATACCCTTCACGGTCAGTCGGTTCATCACTCCCATGGCTGCTCAAACCCCCGTTTTCACGTCCCCCGAATTGTCCCCTTCTATCGGTGCGCTACAGGGCGATCACGTGAGAAAGGGAGCAATAGCAGGAAACCGAATAAGAAAGCAGCATCAAACACTTTGAGAAGGATAGAGACAAGGAGAAAAGCACAGCAATTACAATGGGATGCGTCTCATCCGCACCAACTTCTTTATCTCACGCCAGTTCGCTTCGCTCACGCCTCCATGGGGCGGCCTGAACGGCCGACGGGCCGTCGCCCTTGCGAACCCGATGGGTTCGACTCCTTTTCTGGCCGTCGCT
The DNA here is from genome assembly GCF_054489405.1 of Mesorhizobium sp. A623. Taxonomy (NCBI): domain Bacteria; kingdom Pseudomonadati; phylum Pseudomonadota; class Alphaproteobacteria; order Hyphomicrobiales; family Phyllobacteriaceae; genus Mesorhizobium; species Mesorhizobium sp. A623. Next base: position 191,958 of record NZ_JBTMXB010000009.1, on the reverse strand, counting down.
CCGACGCTCAATAAAGCGGTTCTTCAAACAGTGTCTTGTCGCCGTCCATCAGCGCCTTGATCTGGGCTGTGCCATCCTTGGCGAGCGCCACTTTGATGGCGAAGGGGCGGACACGCATGTCGTTCTGGATAGCCAGCCCCTCGCCTTCCGGCAGGTAGAAGCGCTCGATGCCGTAGTCGGGCGAGACGGTAGCATCGGGGTTTGACGCGATATCCCAGCCGGAGGACAGGTTTCCGGCAATGTCCGCCTCGCCCGGCGCGGCCGCATCCGGAGCCTTGTCGAGCCACGCTGCGGTTGGATGCCAAAAGCCGTTGGCATCCTTCTTCAGCCGGACGACAATCGAGCCATCGTGGCTCACATATCCACCGGTGGGCGCATTGGCGATCAGTTTCACCGGAATGCGGGAAATCTCGTAACCCAGATTGATGAAGTCGCCGCGCAGAAGGTCGCGCGGGTCCACCGGCTCGACCTTGAGCAGCACCTCCGTGCCGTTGCGCAGGATCGCCGCCCGCCCGGCGATGATCCAGCTCAAAAACCCGATCTGGGCAAGCGCCAGCACCAGAGCCGACACAATCAGTCTTTTCCCGGTCATCATGCGACGGCTCCCTTGATGGAAGGCGCTCTTTTCATGCGCTTCTCGATCTGGATGATGGCGAAGGCCAGCACAGCCAGGATGACCGCGGCGGCAAGGAAGAAGCCGGCCGTGCCCAGCATCGTTTCCATGGTGACCGCGTAGATCAGGCACAGTTCCAGTGCGAACGCCAGATAGGCGAGCCAGCGCACGGCTCGGCTATCGCGCCCTGCCAGCACGATTGCCGCAGCGATGCCGGCAAGCACGATGGCGGCGGAAACGGCAAAGCCGCCATCTTCGATCAGGTCGATCTGTATCATCGCCATGCCGGTAAGAAAGCCGATCAGCGCATGCAGCGGCAGCCGCCCGCCCAACTGGACGATCTTATCGACCTGCTCCGGGGCAAGCGACGCAACGGCAAAAATACCGGCGCTGGCCACCGCCAACGTTGCCGCTATGCCGATCATGTCGTGATCGATGGCGAGCGTGGCGGCATAAAATATCAGCGACAGGATAATGAGGTGACGAGCCGGCTGGCTGCGTGTCCAGAACGACAGGGCGAACAGGACGATCGAGACAAGCACGAAGAAATGCGGGATTTGAAGGCTGCGGAACAAATCGAAGCTGCCCACGATCGAATAGACGAACCACGCATCGACAATTCCAACCGCCGCTACAGTCAGCGCGTTGGAGCGGAGCGCCAGGGCGGCCAGCGCCGTGCCGGCTCCCCACACGGCCATGGCCGAGGATTCGTCGCCCGGCAGGTGGTACATCTGGCCAATCAGGGCAATGGAGCCGCCAAACGCCGCAGCCGCAACGATCCAGAGTGCCTCCCCCAGTGCAGCGTGCTTGCGCGTCTTCAGCACCGCGCCGCCGACATAGCCGCCAAGGAGAAGGGCGAAAAGCAGCCCGACGCGCACGATGCGCGGAAAAGCTTCCCAGTTGGCCGCAATGAAAATCAGGATCGCCGCGCCGAACAGCAGTGCCGCCAGCATCGCCAGGATGGAACCGAAGCTCAGCGAACGACGCGCGTTGTCCTCAACGTCGCGGGCCAGGGCATCGGCGGTCGGCACATCGATAAGTCCCGATTGAACCCAGCGGGCGATATCCTGCCTGACGCGCACCGAATAGCCTGCCATACGGCTTTCCCTTCCAATTCATCAGCTTATCAAACAATCCGCACAAACGATTGACGTTACGTCGTTTTCTGATTCTGGCCGATTTGTGTCGGTACTGTGATTCAATTGCCATGTTGCATTGCACAAATGCATTGCTGCTATGCACCAATGGCACTTCCAAATCGATTTGGGTAAGCCTATCTATGCTTTGTACACAAGACGGAATGGTCCGAACGAAAGACGAAACGAGAGATATCATGAACTTGATCCGCAACTACCGCAACTGGCGCCGCTACCGGGAAACCGTTACCGAGCTGAACCGCCTGAGCAACCGCGAACTGACCGACCTCGGCATCAGCCGTAGCGACATCCAGTTCGTCGCACGCCGGTCGATCTAATTTTTTCGGACCGATAACGGTCCACACCTCGAAAAGAGAATTCCGATGAACCTGCTCCGCAACTATCGTAACTGGCGCGCTTACCGCGACACGGTGAACGAGTTGGGTCGCCTTTCCAACCGCCAGCTTTCCGACCTCGGCATCAACCGTGGTGAGATCGCTGCCATCGCCCGCAAGGCAGTTTAACGAATTTCGCCAGGGTCGACCTCCTCCCCGACCCTGACGAATACGGCCAGCCTCATCCTCCTCCCAGAGGCTGTCCACCCAAACGGCGCCCGCCGCACCTCCTCCCGCGGCGGGCGTTGTTTCCCAAGGGTCTCGCCCCCTTAAAACGGCGACGCAGAATTTCGTCAATGCCGACCTCCTCCCCGGCTATGGCGAATATGGCCGACCTTCACCTCCTCCCGAGGGTGGGCCAACAAAACGACACCCGCCGGTCCTCCCCCGGCGGGTGTTGTCGTTTTGGACGGCTTTTTTCCCATCCTCATCACTTCCACGCTGCCGATAGCGGTGTCGATTGCAATCATCCGGCCAAGCGACTATCTCGCATCCTCATGAGCATCAAACCAGTTTACGTCTCCATTCACGTCCCCATTCACGTCATTGGCGGCGGTCTCGCCGGTTCGGAAGCGGCATGGCAGGCGGCGCAGGCCGGCGTGCCGGTCGTCCTGCACGAGATGCGGCCCGTTCGCGGCACCGACGCGCACAAGACCGACGGGCTGGCCGAGCTTGTCTGTTCCAATTCATTCCGCTCCGACGACGCGCAATCCAATGCTGTCGGCCTGCTCCACGCCGAAATGCGGCTGGCCGGATCGCTGATCATGGCTGCCGCCGATGCGCATCAGGTGCCGGCGGGCGGCGCGCTCGCGGTCGATCGCGACGGGTTTTCGCAGGCCGTCACCGAAAAGCTCGAGGCCCATCCGCTCATCACCATCATGCGCGAAGAAATGGCCGGCTTGCCGCCGCAGGACTGGGATCAGGCGATCATCGCCACGGGACCGCTCACCGCCCCTTCGCTCGCGCAGGCAATAGCTGAAACCACGGGCGCCGATGCGCTCGCCTTCTTTGATGCCATCGCCCCGATCGTTCATTTCGACTCGATCGACATGAATATTTGCTGGTTCCAGTCGCGCTACGACAAGGTCGGCCCCGGCGGCACCGGCAAGGACTACATCAACTGCCCGATGGACAAGGCCCAGTACGAAGCCTTCGTGCAGGCGCTGGTCGAGGGCGAAAAGACCGAGTTCAAGCAATGGGAAGGCACGCCCTATTTCGACGGCTGCCTGCCCATCGAAATCATGGCGGAACGCGGCGCGGAGACGCTGCGCCACGGACCGATGAAGCCGATGGGCCTGACCAATGCGCACAACCCCGACGTGAAGGCCTATGCCGTCGTGCAGTTGCGGCAGGACAATGCGCTGGGCACGCTCTACAATATGGTCGGTTTCCAGACCAAGCTGAAGCATGCCGGGCAGGTCCGCGTCTTCCGCACCATCCCGGGGCTTGAGAACGCGGAGTTCGCGCGCCTCGGCGGCCTGCACCGCAACACCTATATCAATTCGCCGACGCTGCTTGATGCGTCGCTGCAGCTGAGGAGCCGGCCGGGCCTGCGCTTTGCCGGCCAGATCACCGGTTGCGAAGGCTATGTGGAAAGTGCGGCCATCGGCCTGCTGGCCGGGCGCTTCGCCGCCGCTGAGCGGCTGGGCGTGCACGCCTCGACGCCGCCGGTCACAACCGCGTTCGGCGCGCTGCTCAACCATATTACCGGCGGGCATATCGTTTCCGACGAAGAGCCCGGAAAGCGCTCGTTCCAGCCGATGAACGTCAATTTCGGCCTGTTCCCGCCCATGGAAGCGCCGAAAATCGAAGGCAAGCGCCTGCGCGGCAAGGAAAAGACGGTGGCCAAGAAGCAGGCGATTAGCGCCCGCGCTCTGGCCGATTGCCGGCAATGGTTGGGAATGGCGCACTCCGAAGCGGCGGAATAGGCGTTTAGCCGCCCCAGCCTCGGCTCGCACGACGATACAGCAGCCAGTGCCGGCGCAGACCGGACAGGCGGACCGTTTCGCGCAGCGGCGTCACGCGCGCGCTTTCCATCCTGTCCAGATAGGCTCCGGACAGAGCCAGCGGCAGGAATGCTGCCCGCAGCGAGGAAGGCAGCGCCACGGCACCGGTTTTGAACGCCGAAAAATGCTCCCGCGCCAGCGCGATCAGCGCCGCAACGGCGCGCTCGCCACCCGCGTCGCCTGCCAGAAATTCCTCGCGAGACGTGCCGACGGCAGCCAGGATGTCGGCGGGGATAAAACATTGCCTGCGCGCGCGATGCAGCGGCAGCAACAGAAGCAGGCCGGTCATGGCCTGGGCACAGCCGGCGCGGCCCGCAAGTTCGGCAAAACCAGGCGCCGCCGCTTTGTCCAACACCATGGCGGCAAGCTGGATCAGCGCCGAGGCCGTCTCGCCGCAATAGCCTTCGAGATCGGTACGCGACGGCATCGGATCGTCGTAGAGATCGAAGATTCGCGCCTCCAGATAGTTGTCGAAGGCCTGCTTGGGCAAATCATATGCTGCAATCGTGCGCTTTAGCGCATCGGCCAGCGGATGGCCGACAGCAGCCGCCTCATCGGCGGCAATGACATCACGCCACCATTGCAACCGCACTTCTCCAGGCAGCGGCTCGTGGATGCGATCGCGCACGCTGGCGATCTCGGCGTTGAAAGCATAAAGCGAAAACAGCGCATCGCGCTTGTCGGCCGGCGCATAGAGCGCGGCCAGATAGCGGTCATGGTCGGCGGCCCGCACCGTATCCATGATGATTTTCGCGGCGGCGTCCATCCTTAGAGCGCTTCATGGTTTGATGGGAACATTCTGCCGGCGACGGTTCGAGACAAGGTCGAGGAATTTGTCGATGGCCGCACTGGGGTGCGGTCGAGACGAAGGCCGAAGGATTTGGCTCGAAGCGGCCCGGCAGAATGATCCCATCTAGCCATGAAGCGCTCTAGTCAACGGCGATCAGCGCCGCCGCCACGGCGCGTTCTTCGGCCAGCAGCACGTTGTAGGTCCGCACCGCCGCTCCCGTCGACATCGGATCGCTGGCAATGCCGGCGTCCTTCAACGCCTTATGCAAAGAAGCCGGCAGCCGCCGCAAATCCGTACCGCAGCCGACCAGCAGGATTTCCACCTGTCCGGCCTCGGCAAAGAGCTTTTCGAAATCGCCTACCGTCAGTGCCGCCGCATCGGCCGGCTCCCAGCCGTGAATGCCGGAAGGCAGGCACAGGAGCGAGCCGCGATGCGACATGTCGGCAAAGCGGAAGCCGCCATTGCCATAGGCTTCTATCGGCGCGCGCCCCGGAAAAAACGCCTCGCGGATGATGATGCCCTGCCCCATTACTTGGCGGGCAGTTGCTGCGCTGCATCTCCCGCCACAGGCCCGGCAGTCGGGCGCAGATGGAACACGATGAGGATGGGTGCTGCGATGAAGATCGACGAGAAGGTGCCGATGAACACGCCGAACAGCATCGACGCGACAAAGGAACGAATGACCTCGCCACCCAGCAGGAACAGCGCAAGCAGCGCGAGGAAGGTGGTCACCGACGTCATCGTCGTGCGGGCCAGCATCTCGTTATCCGACAGATCCAGCAACTGACCGAGCGGCATTCTCTTGAACTTCCGCAAGTTTTCGCGAACGCGGTCGTAGATGACGACGGTATCGTTGAGGGAGTAACCAACGATGGTCAGGATCGCGGCGACCGTCGTCAGGTCGAATTGAAGCCCGGTCACGGAAAGGAACCCCAGCGTCAGGATAATGTCGTTGACCGTGGCCACGATAGAACCGATGGCGAACTGCCATTCGAACCGTATCCAGACATAGATCAGGATCGCGCCCATCGCCGCCAGCACGCCGATGATAGCCGCCCAGGCAAGTTCGTTGGACACGGTAGGGCCGACAAGTTCGGTGCGACGAATGTCGTAGGTGGAGGAAAGCGACTGCTGCGCATCGGTTACCAGGGTATTGCCGCCGGCGTCGGATTTCGCGCCGATACGAATGAGCGCGTCTGTCTCGGTGCCAAAACTTTGCACCTGTACTTCCTTGATCCCGGCAGCCGAAAGCCGTGAGCGGATATCGCCGACATCGGCATTGCCCGTTTTCGCCCGCACCTCCATCAGCGTTCCGCCGGTGAAATCGATGCCGAAGTTCAGCCCATGGGTGAAGAGCAGGCCAATGGAAGCAACGCACAGGCAGATGGAAACGATGAAGACCTGCAGGCGAACCTGCATGAAGCGGATATGCGTCACTTCCGGCACGAGCCGCACATAGCCCTTCGGCAGTTCCTTCGGGCGAGAGCGGCGTATCCATTCGGCGGCCAGCCAGCGCGTCAGGGTGAAGGCCGTGAAGATGGTGGTGACGATGCCGACAGCAAGCGTGATCGCGAAGCCGCGCACCGGGCCGGAGCCCAGGAAGAACAGGACGACGGCGGCGATGAGCGTGGTGAGGTTGGAGTCGAGGATCGTCGCGAGCGCCTTCTGGAACCCGATATCGACCGATTGAAGCACCGAACGCCCTGATCGCCGTTCCTCGCGGATGCGCTCGTAGATCAGAACGTTGGAATCCACCGCCATGCCGACCGTCAGAACGATACCGGCGATGCCCGGAAGCGTCAGCGTCGAGCCCATGATCGTCAGCACGGCGACGATCAGCGCCAGATTGAAGATCAGGGCGACGTTGGCGATCCAGCCAAGGAACCCGTAGGCTGCGACCATGAAGACGACGACGAGGATCGAGCCGATCAGCGCCGACATCTTGCCGGCCCTGATCGAATCCTGGCCAAGGCCTGGACCGACCGTGCGCTCCTCGATCACCGTCAACGTTGCCGGAAGCGCGCCGGCGCGTAGCAGAACCGCGAGGTCGTTGGCGCTCTGGGCGGTGAAATTGCCGGAAATCTGGCCCGATCCGCCCAAAATCGGCTCGTTGATGCGTGGCGCCGAAATCACATGATCGTCGAGGATAATGGCGAACAGCTTGCCGACATTCTGCTGCGTGGCCTGGCCGAAGCGGGTTGCGCCCTTTGAATCGAAACGGAACGACACGACCGGCTCATTGGTGCGCTGGTCGAAAGTCGCCTGCGCATCGACAAGGTTCTCGCCGGAAACGATGACGCGGTTCTCGATCAGATAAGGAACCGGTGGCTCGTCCTTGGAATACATGATCGTCGAACCCGCCGGCGGACGACCGTCGAGCGCATCCTGCACCGGCACCGACTGATCGACCATCTGGAAGGTCAATTTGGCGGTCTGGCCCAGAATATCCTTCAGCCGCTGTGGATCCTGAAGCCCCGGCACCTGAACGAGAATGCGGTCGGAGCCCTGGCGCTGGACGATCGGTTCCGTGGTGCCAAGCTCATTGACGCGGCGGCTGACGACTTCGATCGATTGGGCAATCGCCGTCGACGTACGATACTGGATGCCGGCATCGGTGACCGTGAACCGCAACAACCCCGGCTCGGGCTCGTCCATCTCCAATTCCTGGACCGAACCACCGGTGAGCAGGCCGGCGGCTACCGGCGTCGTCAGCGTCTTCAACGCTTCCTTGGCAGCATCAATCTGGCTGGCATCGCGGATGCGGACCTGCACCGACCTTCCCGACCCGCTAAGGCCGGTATAGCCGACCTTAGCGTCGCGCAAGGCGGTGCGGATTTCGTCGCGCGCCGACACTAGGCGCTCCTTGACCAGATCGTTCGGGTCCATCTTGAGCAGGATGTGCGAACCGCCCTGCAAATCGAGGCCGAGCGTCACCTGCTTCTTCGGCAGCCAGTTGGGCAGCGAATTCAGCACCGACTGCGGGAAGAGGTTGGGAGCGGCAAACAGCACGCCAAGCAGGACAACTGCCCAGATACCGATGGTTTTCCAGCGCGAAAAATGCAGCATTGTTCGTTGTCCGTTCAGGCGTGCAAGCGGCTATCCGCCTTAGAGCGCAGTGCCTCCTTTGGGAGGCACAAAGGACGCTCTAACACTTTGTTTGAGCATCGGAATAATCCGAAAACCGTAACCCTTTTCGGTCCGATGCTCTAGATACGGTTACTTCTTGGCGTTCTGGTTCGCCACAGGCTCACCCTTGACGCGCACGTCGGCAATGGTCGAACGCAGCGCAGTCACCTTGGTGCCGTTGCCTAGATCGACCTCGAGTTCGTTGTCGTCGATGACCTTGGTCACCTTGCCGACAAAACCGCCGCCGGTGACGACCGTATCGCCACGCCGGATCGCCGACAGCAGTTCGGCGCGCTTTTTCATCTGCGTGCGCTGCGGGCGGATGATCAGGAAATACATGATTACGAAGATCAGCACGAACGGCAAGATGCTGATGAGCATGTCCGGAGAGGCGCCGCCGAAGCCTTGGGCATATGCCGGTGTTACAAACATCGAGGAACTCCTGGATTAGAAAGAAAGGCCGCAAAGCGGCCCACAAAGTTGGCCGGAATATAGTCGGTAAAGTTGTCAATGCAACTGTATCTCCGGCCGAATCCGCAGCTTTTCTGGCCTGTTCGCCCGTGTTAGAGGGTCATGCGCCGCCAATCCGAACGTAAAGTGACCCTATGACCGACAATGCCCTCGAAGCCTTGAATACGAAACTCGACCGCCTGATCGAGGCTGTTGCCCGTCTCGCGCCGGTCCCCGCGCCACAAACCGACCTTGCCGTCGCCGATTGCTTCGTCTGGCAGGCCGATCCCGGCTATCTGGAGCCGGTACACAAAGTCAATCGCGTCGAGATCGGCCTGATCCGCGGCGTCGACCGGGTTCGCGACATTCTCGTGGACAACACCGAACGCTTCGCCAAAGGCTACGCGGCCAACAACGTGCTGCTCTGGGGTACGCGCGGCATGGGCAAATCCTCGCTGGTCAAGGCGGTGCATGCCGAGATCAACGCCCAGGACAAGCAGAACCTCAAGCTGATCGAAATCCACCGCGAGGACATAGACACGCTGCCCCGGCTGATGATGCGGCTGAAGGCTGCCCCCTACCGTTTCATCCTGTTTTGCGACGACCTGTCGTTCGATCATGACGACACGTCCTACAAGTCGCTGAAAGCGGCACTGGAAGGCGGCGTCGAGGGTCGACCCGACAATGTCATCTTCTACGCCACGTCGAACCGCCGGCATCTTCTGCCCCGCGACATGATCGACAACGAGCGCTCGACCGCCATCAATCCGGGCGAAGCCGTCGAGGAGAAGGTGTCGCTGTCGGATCGCTTCGGCCTGTGGCTGGGTTTCCACAAATGCTCGCAGGACGACTATCTGGCGATGGTCGACGGCTATGTCGGGCACTACGGCCTGGAGATCGACGCCGACGCCTTGCGCGCGCAAGCGCTCGAATGGGCAACGACACGCGGTAGCCGCTCGGGCCGCGTCGCGTGGCAGTTTACGCAGGATCTGGCGGGGCGACTAGGCCAGCCGCTCAGGGACTGATGCCTCAAACTGATCCTCAATAAGAAAAAGGCCCGCTCCTTGCGGAACGGGCCTGGATGGCGGGCCGGACTGGAGGACAGACGGCCAGCAATCGTTCTCTATTCGAGGAATTTCCTGGGATCGACCGGCGCGGAATTCTTGCGCACCTCGAAGTGAAGCTTGGGCGAATCGGTGACGCCGCTCATGCCGGAGAGCGCGATTTCCTGTCCGCGCTTGACCTTCTGGCCCCGCGTGACCTGAAGCTCGCTGGCGTGGCCGTAAACCGTGACCAACCCGTCCTCGTGGCGCACCAAAACGGTATTGCCGAATTCCTTCAAGCCATTGCCGGCATAGATGACCACACCGTTTTCCGCGGCCTTGACCGGCGTGCCTTTCGGCACGGAAATGTCGATGCCGTCGCCTTCCTTGCCGGCGCTGCCGAACGCGGAGATGACGCGGCCACGAACGGGCCAGCGCATCTTGCTGATGCCGGTCGAATCCGGTGCATCGACGTCGGAGGCTTCCGCCTGCTGGATTACCTGGTTCTTTTTCGGCGGCGTATAGGACGCCAGCGTTTCGGTCGGCGTCGCCTTGGTGGCCTTCGGCGTCGACGCCGTTTTGACCGGATCGACCGCATTTGGCTTGGCGCTGGCTACCGCAGCAGCGGTGCCGCCTGGAATCTTGAGCGTCTGGCCGATCCGCAGCGCCCCGTCGGTCATGCCGTTCGCCTGCTTGAGCGAGGCGGTGCTGATTCCGGTCCGTCGCGAGATCGCCGAAAGCGTATCGCCGGACTGTACCGTATAGGTGCCAGGCAGCGCGCCCTTCTTCGGCGCGGTCGAAGCGGGTTTTGCGTTGCTGGAGACGATGAATGGATCGTTTGCATCGACCGGAGCCTGCGCCTTGTCGGCCTTCTGCTTCGGCGGCTGGGGCAGAACCGGCGCGCGCTTGTTCTCGTCCAGCGGCTGGGCGTTTGCGATGGCCGGCGCATTCGACTGCCCCTTGACCTTGTAGCCATAGGCCGGAATGACGATCTTGCTGCCGGTCTTGAGGCCGTTGGTCTCGCTCAGCCCGTTGACTTTCATGATGGCCTCGGCAGGCACGCCATAGCGGCGGGACAGGCCCGAAATCGTCTGGCCGCTCTCGACGACGATTTCGGTCGCCTCCTGCCTTGGCTTGTTGTCGCTCAATCGCGGCGCGTCGGCCTGCACTTGCTGGAACGGCTTGTTGACGGTTCCCGTCTTTAACGTGCGGTCGATGCGGGGTTCTGTTTCAACGGCTGCGGTGCGGACCGGCTGCGCGGCGGGTGCTGCCAATGCGGGGGCAGCTTGCGCCTGCGAAACCGGGGGCAGGCCTGAACGCCCTACCGGCGCTTCGCGGCTGACCGGCTGGATCGGCGCGGCGGCCATGGTGTCGCCGGGGAACGGCTGAGACTCCTGGCCGATGATGGAGCGCTGGTTCGACGTCGAGGCCGTTGCGACGCTGTCGAGGCTATCGCCGAAGCGGGCGACCTGCGAACTGCACGCCGAGGCGAAGCCCGCGACCATCAGGACGGCGCAGCCACGCGCCAGATTGCGGCTATTTGTCTTCAAAACGCTGAGTTGCATCGCGATAACCCACACATACCCGGTACCAACTGTGCATGATTAAAGCGCGTTAATGTTACTGGCGGGTTAAGCCCCTCGAATCCGAGGCTAATTTTATTAAAGAACAGCCGCCATGCCCGCCAGCATGGGCTGGAGGCGCACTGTGCCGATGTCCTCGCGCTCGAACCGGCTGCCGACCTTGATCAGCTTGGCCAGAACCTGCTCGCTCTCCTCCGGGCCGATGGGCGCGATGACGATGCCGCCGCTCGACAACTGGTCGAGCAGGAAACGCGGCAGGCTTTCAAAAGCCGCCCACACGACGATCCGGTCGAAGGGCCCTTCATTGACCAGTCCGTTGGAACCGTCCGCCTGGCGGGCGATGGCGTTTGTTATGCCGAGCGCCTCGAAGCGCTGCCGCGCCAGGTCGACCAGCGTCTTGTAACGTTCGATGGTGACGACGCGACCGGCAAGCCTGGCCATGACGGCGGCCGTGTATCCCGAACCGGTGCCGATCTCGAGCACGCGGTTGCCCGGTTCGATGGCAAGGGCGGCGATGACGGCGGCCTGCAAATCCGCGCCCTCGATCGCCTCTCCGCACTCGATCGGCAAAGTCCTGTCCGACCAGGCCACGGCGTGAAAATGACCGTCGATGAAGTTGCGCCGCGGCGTCGCCTCGAACGCGGCGATCATCGCCTTCGGCACCGTTCCCTTGCCGCGCAGCCGCAGCAGGAACGCCGCAAATCCCTCACGCTCGTCGGTGGCCAGGGTCATGGGTTATTCTCCGCCAATCGCTTTGGCCAGTTGATCGCGCACCTCGTGGGCCGTCAGGTCGAGATGCAGCGGCGTTACCGCGACCAGCCGGTTGTCCATCGCGTGAACGTCGGTCCCGCTCTTTCCCTCGCCCGCCTCGCGGCCGAAACGCAGCCAGTAGTAAGGCAGGCCGCGCCCGTCGCGGCGCTCCTCGACCGACAGCGAATGGACCATCTTGCCTTGCGTGGCGACAACCGTGCCGGCAATTTCGGCCGGCGCACAGTTCGGAAAATTGACGTTTAGCAGCACGCCTGCCGGCAGCGGCATGGCAACCAGCTTCTTCAGCAGCGCCGGGGCCAGCGCCTCGGCGGTCTCATAAGGCACGACGCGGTCTTCGCCGGAATAGTCGTAGGCCTGGCTGATGGCGATCGAGCGGATGCCGAGCAAGGCGCCTTCCATCGCGCCGGCCACCGTTCCCGAATAGGTCACGTCGTCGGCAACATTGGCGCCGGAATTGACGCCCGATAAAATGAGGTCGGGCAGGCCCGGCAGAATTTTCCGCGCGCCCATGATGACGCAATCGGTCGGCGTGCCGCGCACCGCGAACCGCTTCTCGCCAATCTTGCGCAAGCGCAGCGGCTCCGAGATCGACAGCGAATGCGCGTAGCCGGACTGGTCCGTCTCCGGCGCCACCACCCAGACGTCGTCGGAAATCGTGCGCGCGATCCGCTCCAGGCAGGCCAGGCCGGCATCGTGGATGCCGTCGTCGTTTACGAGGAGAATGCGCATTATTTCGATTCGATTCGTTCAACGCCGCCCATGTAGGGCCGCAGCGCTTCAGGAATGGTTACGCTGCCATCCTCGTTCTGGTAATTTTCCATGACCGCGATCAGCGCGCGGCCGACCGCCGTGCCGGAACCGTTCAGCGTGTGGACGAAGCGCGTCGCCTTCTCGTCCTTGACCTTGTAGCGGGCGTCCATGCGGCGCGCCTGGAAATCGCCGCAGACCGAGCAGGACGAGATTTCGCGGTAGGCGTTCTGGCCGGGCAGCCATACCTCGATGTCGTATGTCTTCTTCGCGCCGAACCCCATGTCGCCGGTGCACAACGTCATGGTGCGGAACGGCAGTTCCAGCTTTTTCAGCACGGCTTCGGCGCATTCGGTCATGCGCTCGTGCTCGGCGAGCGAGCTTTCCGCATCGGTGATCGACACCAGTTCGACCTTGTAGAACTGGTGCTGGCGCAGCATGCCGCGCGTGTCGCGCCCCGCCGAGCCTGCTTCCGAGCGGAAGCAGGGCGTGAGAGCCGTCATGCGCAGCGGGAGTTTTTCATGCGCCGTGATTTCCTCGCGCACCATGTTAGTGAGAGGGACTTCGGCGGTGGGGATGAGATAGCGCCTATCATAAGGATCGGCCATATCCAGTCCGGTTGCGAAAGTTTGAGCCAGATCATGAAGTGGAGAGTCAAACTTAGCCTCGGCCACCAAATCACGGAAGTGAGCCAACTTCAGCTTGTGCGAAAAAAGTTGAGTCGCTGCGAACAGATCTTCCTCGAACTTCGGTAGCTGCCCAGTTCCAAACATTGCAGCCGAATTCACCAGCAACGGTACCTGCATTTCCGTGTAGCCATGTTCGGTGGTGTGCAAATCGAGCATGAACTGGCCGATGGCGCGTTCCAGCCGGGCGAGCTGGCCCTTCAGCACGGTGAAGCGCGAGCCGGACAGCTTTGCGGCGCGCTCGAAATCCATCATGCCCAACGCTTCGCCGAGCTCAAAATGTTCCTTCGGCTTGTTGCCCATGCGCGGCTGGCGCTTTGCGATGAGTTCGTCGCCGAAGCGATGATCCTTTCGCTCGACATTGTCGTGCTCGTCCTTGCCGACCGGCACGTCGTCCAGCGGCACATTGGGCAGCACCGCCAGCACGTCGTTCAGCGCCTTGTCGAGTTCGCGCTCGCGCGCCTCGCCGTTCTGGATGAATTCCTTGATCTCGCCGACCTCGCTTTTCAGCTTGTCGGCAACGGCCGCATCGCCGTTGCGCATGGCGTTGCCGATCTCTTTCGAGGCGGCGTTGCGGCGTTCCTGGCTGGATTGCAGCCTGGTCAGATGCTCGCGCCGCGCCTCGTCTTTTGCGATCAGATCATCGACCGTCGATTGCGCCTCGCCCGTCGACCAAAAGCGCTTTTCCAGCGCTTCGACCAAAACCTTCGGGTTGTCGCGAATCCATTTGATATCGAGCATTTGAAACCGTCCTTCGTGGGCGAAAACGGGGTAAACCGCATCCTTGACCGATGCAAGCCTCCTCGCCGCCACGCTGCCTTTCGGGCAGGAAGGTGCGGGTAGATTTATTTTCGAGGGGGCGCTTCGTCCAACACTCCTCATCCGTCTCGCCGCTTCGCGTCGATCCACCTTCTCCCACAGGGGGAGAAGGCAAGCCCTGCATCGCCCGTACCGCAAATCACCGACGCTGTGATGGCAGAGCGACGTTGCCGTGCGCTCTTGCCTTCTCCCCTTGTGGGAGAAGGTGGATCGGCGAAGGCCGAGACGGATGAGGGGTGTCGCAAGCGAGAGCGCCCGAGGCGCTCTACTCCGAAGGCGTTTCGGCCTTTGCCTCGGCAGCGGCCTTTTCGGCGGCTTCTTCGGCCGCTTCCTTGGCTTCCTTTGCTACCTTCTCTTTCTCACGCGTCTTTTCGATCATCCGCGCCAGCCAGATCGAAACCTCGTAGAGAAGGATCGTCGGCAGCGCCAGGCCGATCTGGCTCATCGGATCGGGCGGGGTCAGCACGGCGGCGACGACGAAGGCGATGACGATGGCCCATTTGCGCTTGTCGGCCAGCGCCTTGGACGACAGCATGCCCACGCGCACCATCAGGCTGGTGACCACCGGCAGTTGGAACACCAGGCCAAAGGAGAAGATCAGCGTCATGATGAGGCTTAGATATTCCGACACCTTTGGCAGCAGCGAAATCTGCACCTGGTCGTCGGTGCCGGCCTGCTGCATGGCGAGGAAGAACCACATCACCATCGGCGTGAAGAAGAAATAGACCAGCGACGCCCCCAGCAGAAACAGCACCGGCGAGGCGATCAGGAACGGCAAGAACGCGTGGCGTTCGTTCTTGTAGAGGCCGGGCGCGATGAATTTGTAGATCTGCGTGGCGATCAACGGAAAGGCGATGACCATGCCGCCGAACATGGCGAGCTTGATCTGGGTGAAGAAGAATTCCTGCGGCGCCGTGTAGATCAGCTCGACCTTGTGCGGGTCGAGCCCCGCCCACTGCGTCGCCCATTTGAACGGGACGACCAGCAGGTTGAACAGTTTCTTGGCAAAGAAGAAACAGACCAGAAAGGCCGCGAAGAAGCCGCCGATCGACCAGATCAGCCGCCGGCGCAATTCGATGAGATGCTCCATGAGCGGAGCGGAGGATTTCTCGATTTCGTCCTTTTCGTCAACGCTCACTTGGTGGTTCCTGCCGTCTTTTTCTTCGTTGCGGCAGGCTTTTCAGCCACCTTCTTGTTCGTTGGGACGGGCTTTTCAGCCGGATTCTTGTTTGTTGAGGCCGGCTTTTCAGCCAACTTCCTGTTCGTTGAGGCGGGCTTTTCAGCCGCCGGGGCCACCTTGACGGCAACCTTCACGGGCGAGACCTTCGCGGGCGAGGCCTTGACAGGCGTCGATTTGGCAGGCGCGGCTTTTGCCGCTTCCGGTATCGCGGCTTTGGGCGCTGCAGTCTTTACCGTCTTTTTCGGGGCCGCCTTTTTTACCGGACTGTTGACCACTTCCGCCACGACGGACGAATCGGTCATTGCCGGGAATGCCGGCGTCGAGGCCGGTGCGTCGGAGCCGGGCAGTTCCGTCGCACCGTTCTTGAGCGGTTCGGCGGGGGTCGCCTCGGCGGCGGCAGGTTTCGGCTTCATCACATTGTCGACGCCGGCACGCACGTCGGCGGCGGCCTTTTCGAACGGATTGAGCTGCTTCCTGATTTCCGTCATCGGATTGAGGCCGCGCAGCGAATCCACCGACTTCTTGACGTCGTCGAGTTCGGCTTCCTTCAACGCATCGTTGAACTGCTTCTGGAAATCGCCCGCCATGCCGCGCAGCTTCGCGACCGTGCGGCCGAAGGTACGCAGCATCGCAGGCAAATCCTTGGGCCCGACGATTACGATCATGACGACCGCAATCACCAGCATTTCGCTCCAGCCGACTTCAAACATGGCACTTCAATCCGGTCAGACGCCGAGGGTGCTCAGCTCTTGCCGGCCTTTTCCTTGGCGGCGGCAACCGTCTCGTCGGCGCGATGCTCGACGGTGCGCTTGTCCTCGGCGGGGCGCTTGTCCTCGGCGACGTCGTCGTCGGCCATGCCCTTCTTGAAGCTCTTGATGCCTTTGGCCATGTCGCCCATCAGCTCCGGAATCTTGCCGCGGCCGAACACGAGCAGGACGATCACAAGGACGATCATCCAGTGCCAAATCGAAAACGAACCCATTGCTACTCTCTCTCGAATGTTTCCCGTAGGGATGATCTATGTGTTTTCGCGTTCGGTTTCAAACGCAGGTGCGACAGTCTTAGCGGATGAATTGCGCATGTCACGCGCTTTTGTCGTTCCCCACAGCGGCGAATGCGCCCTGCCCGGCGCCAAGTCCGCCAGCGGCTCAGTCTTCGGTGACGCGCGGCGTCAAAAGACCGAGTTCCTCCAGGTCGATGTCGGTCAGCGCGTCCTCGTCCTCCTGAAGCTCATCGAGGTCGGCGGGCGGCAGCGGGATCGAGAAACTGGAAGGCATGCGGCCGGATAGCAGGCCAGCGCCTTTCAACTCCTCCATGCCGGGCAGATCGCGGATTTCCTCCAGCGCGAAGTGGTCGAGGAAGGCGTCGGTGGTGCCGTAGGTGACGGGACGGCCCGGCGTCTTGCGACGCCCGCGCATGCGCACCCATTCCGTCTCCAGCAGCGTATCGAGCGTGCCCTTGGAGGTTTCGACGCCGCGAATGTCCTCGATCTCGGCGCGCGTCACCGGCTGGTGATAGGCGATGATGGCTAGAACTTCGAGCGCGGCGCGCGAAAGCTTGCGCTGCTGCACCGTGTCGCGGCTCATCAAAAAGGCCAGATCGCCCGCCGTGCGGAACGCCCAGGCGTCGCCTACCCGTACCAGATTGACGCCGCGCCGCGCATAAATCTGCTGCAATTCGGCCATGGCGGCTGGAATGTCGATGCCGTCCGGCAGCCGCGCGGCAAGCTGCTTTGCGCTGACCGGCTCGGCGCTGGCGAAGACGATGGCCTCGGCCATGCGCACGGCCTCGGCCAGATGCAGCCGCTCCATCGGGTTCTTGCCGCCTTCGTCGCCGGCCCCTTCATTGCCGGGCTTGAACGGAATGACGGATGCGCCGCTGCTCTCGCTCATGTCGCCACCTCGGCCCCTCGCGGCGCGCGCCCGCGCAGATAGATGGGCGCGAACGCCTCGTGCTGGCGAACCTCCAGCTTGCCCTCGCGTACGAGTTCCAGCGAGGCGGCAAACGAACTGGCGGTCGCCGTGCGCCTGTCTTGCGGGCTTGCCAGATATTCGATCAGATATTTGTCGAGATCGGTCCAGTCGCTCAGATTGCCGATCAGGCGCGAGAGAATGTCGCGCGCTTCCTTCAGCGACCACACGCCGCGCCGGGCGATACGGACATTGGTGATCGCCTGTTTCTGGCGCTGGATGGCATAGGCCGTCAGGAGATCGTAGAGCGAGGCGGTAAAAGCGTTGCGCTTCTCGACGATGACCATTTCGGGCATGCCGCGCGCAAACACGTCGCGGCCAAGCCGGTTGCGGTTGACCAGCCGGGCGGCGGCATCGCGCATGGCTTCCAGCCGCTTCAAGCGAAACTGTAGCACCGCCGCCAGTTCCTCGCCGCTTTCGCCCTCGTCGCCGGGCAGTTTCGGGATCAGAAGCTTCGACTTCAGGAAGGCGAGCCACGCCGCCATCACCAGATAGTCGGCGGCCAGTTCCAGCCGCACCGCCCGCGCCTGGTCGATGAAGACCAGATACTGCTCGGCCAGCGCCAGGATGGAAATGCGCGACAGGTCGACTTTCTGGGTGCGGGCAAGATGCAGCAACAGGTCGAGCGGGCCTTCGAAACCGGCGACATCGACCACCAGAGAGGGATCGCCGGTCAGGCGCGATTCTTCGCTCTCCGTCCAGATGGCATCCATCGGAGCGGGTTTGCCGGGCTTTGCCGTCCCTTTCTGCGCCACTGCCGTCTGCTTTCTCCTAGGCTACCACCGCCTCGAAATAGGTCGCGAATTCGTCGCGGACATCGGCCTCGTTCGCCTCGTCGCCCTTGTTGATGACGACCAGCGCCCGTTCCGCCCGCGCCAAGGCCGTGCCTTCCAGCCCGGTGGTGCGTGAGGCGATGCCCATCATTTCCTCGAAAACGCCATTGCAGTGAAGGACCAGATCGCAGCCCGCCGCAAGGATGGAGGCCGCCTTTGTCGGGAAATCCCCAGAAAGTGCCTTCATCGAGGTGTCGTCGCTGATCAAAAGCCCATCAAAGCCGATTTCGCGGCGGATAACCTCCTCGATCACCTTTCCGGAGGTGGTCGCCGGGTTGTGCGGATCGATGGCGCTGAAAATGACATGCGCGGTCATCGCCGCCGGCAAATGCGCAAGCTGGCGGAACGGCTCGAAATCATGCCGGCGAAGGTCGTCCAGCGAGGCATCGACGGTCGGCAATTCGAAATGCGTGTCGGCAAACGCCCGGCCGTGGCCCGGAATATGCTTCATCACCGGCAGCACGCCGCCCGCCATCAGCCCTTCGGCGGAGGCGCGGCCAAGCTCGGTAACGCTCTTCGGCTCCTTGCCATAGGCGCGCGCGCCGATGACGTCGCTGGCACCCTCGATCGGCACGTCGAGCACCGGCAGGCAATCGGCGGTCAGGCCGTAGCGCGCAAGGTCGAAGGCATGCAGCCGGCCGAGCAGCCAGGCGGCGCGGCAGCCCTCGTCATGGTCGTCGCGCCACAGCGCGCCAAGGGCGGCGCCCGCCGGATAATTCGGCGCGAGCGGCGGGCGCAGGCGCTGCACCCTGCCCCCTTCCTGGTCGATGAACACCGGCGCGTCGGGGCGGCCGATGCAGTCGCGCATCGAGGCGACCAGATCGCGGATCTGTTCCGGCTCGCTGATGTTGCGGGCAAACAGGATGAAACCCCACGGGCATTCGCCGCGATAGAAGCGGATTTCATCCCGGCTGAGGGATTTCCCGGCACAGCCGAGGATCATGGATTTTGATTCGGTCATGCGTGCAGTTTAGAGCGTCGCGGCACGAAAGGGAATCGGATCGAAGGCCGCTTGCCGCGATGGCGGCGTTGGGTTACGCCTTCGCCATGACAACGCATCGCTTTACCGCCAACGCCTGGTCCAATGTACTGGGCACCCTGCCCGCAGCCCTGAAAATCGCTTCGGGCGATACGGTCGTTACCGAAACGATCGACGCCCATGGCTTCGACAAGGATGGCGTTCGGCGCGCCTCCGAGCCCAACCCGATGAACGGTCCGATCTTCGTTACAGGGGCCGAGCCCGGCGATGCGCTCAAGGTCGAAATCCTGCGCATGACGCCGATCCGCGCCACCGGCTGGACCCGCGCCTCGCTTGCCGGCAATGTCGTCGATCCGGAATTCGTCCGTGACCTGCCGCCGCGCGACATGACAAACTGGCGGATCGACCTGCAGGCGCTGACGACGACGCCGGACCCCGCCGTGCCGGGTCTCGAGGATTTCGTGTTGCCGCTCGAGCCGATGATCGGCTGCTTTGGGGTCGCGCCGTCCATGGGGCAGGCTTTTTCCACCGCGACCAGCGCCGAAAACGGCGGCAATATGGATTACCGTGGCTTCGGCCCCGGCACGACCGTGTGGTTGCCTGTCGCTGCGCCCGGCGCGCTGTTCTTCCTTGGAGATTGCCATGCGGTGCAAGGTGACGGCGAAATTGTCGGCACCGGCATCGAAACCTGTTTCGAGGTCGAGATACGCCTGAGCGTCGAAAAGAACCGCAATCTGGTCTGGCCGCGCGGCGAAAACGCCACCGCCATCTTCTCCGTCGGCAATGCAAGGCCACTCGACCAGGCGCTGCAGCATGCCACGACCGACATGTTCAACTGGCTGACCAGCGATTATGGCCTGAGTGCTGCCGCTGCCAGCCATCTGATGGGACAGGTCGTGCGCTACGACGTCGGCAACGTCTACGATCCGGCCTACACCATGGTCTGCCGCATCGACAAGAAATGGCTGAAGAAGCGCAAAGCTTAAAGCGCACGACCTTCATAACAAAACCGGCGCAGCTTTTTGGAGCCGCGCCGGTTTTTTTCGAATTCAGCCGATCATTTCGATACGAAGCAGTTGCCGCCGGCAGCCTTGTAGCTTTCGCAAAGGGTGATGGCGTCGTTGCGCGAATTGGCCGGTATGCGCACGCGGTAGAACGTGCCCTTGCCGGCAATCTCGGCCTTGACGATGTTGGCCTGGTGACCGTCAAGCACGCTGGCATAGCGGCTGGCCAGAGCCTTGTAGGAAGCCTGCGCGCTTTCCTCGTTCGGCTGCGAAGCGATCTGCATCGACCACGAACCGGAAGCAGCCGCTGTCGGGCTGATCGAGGCAACCTGGTCGGGCTTGACCTCGCCGACGATGTTGACGGGCTGTTCGGAAGGCCGCTGCGGGGCAGCAGCCACTGTGGCTGGCGTCGTCGCGGACTGCGTATCGGCCTTGGCAACCGGCTTGAGGGCGGACCCGCTTTCCGGGACCGCGGAAGCCGTCTCGTCATTGGCCGCTATGGTGCCGGTCAGGTCGTCGGCCTGGACGGGCGCACTGGCGACGCGCTGCGGCGCGGGGTCCATCGGCTCGCTGGCTTCAATCGCGGGTGCCGGCGTTGGATCTTCACGCGGCGCCAGCGTACCGTCCGGCTTCACGATCATCGTGCGGACCTTGCGCGGCGTGACCAGCGCGACATCCTGATTGGTCGTTGCCGAACTTTCCGGCTGCGCGTCCTGAACGATGCGGTCTTCCGATTTGGCGGTCGGAGCGGTATCGCCGGATGCGTCTGCCGTTTCGTCCGGCGTCGACGACAGGTCGATGACGCGGTTTTGCGGGGCAGCCGCATTCACGTCCACCGGGTCTTGCGCCGCCGCAACCAGTTTCTCCTGCGAAGGCGCTTCGGGCTGGCCGCCCTTGGCGACCACTTCATAGACCTTGTTGTCCTGGTTCGGCACCACGGTGCCGCCGGGATTTTCCGGCTTGACCTTGATCGGCGTATTGTCGGCCTTGACGATGACGGGAACGTCCGAACCGCTGCTGCCTCCCGGCGAGAGCGCGAACGCGCCAATGCCGCCGACGATCGCGACAGCGCCGACGGCCGCCGCGATGAACAGGCCGCGCCGGCGCGGCGCTGACGCCATTTCTGCCGCCGCCATGCCCGGAATGGCCATTTCGTGGTCGAGTTCGGGATCGTAATCCAGCCCGTCGGGAGCAAAAGCCTCTGCCGGCGCAAAAGGCCTGCCGTCATGCGGCGCACCGAAACCGGAATCCATTTGTACGGTAGCCGCATTGTAGGAAGCGGCGGCGTTATATGGCTCCGCTGCGAAAGCCGGAGCCGGGGCCGGGGACGACGCGGCATAAGCGCGACTGTCGCCCCGGCTGAAACCGGCTTGATAGGGCTCGTCGTCATAGGCGGCGGCGCGGGACGGAACAGGCTCGGCCTCGGCGGCGTTCAAATCGCCGAGCATGCCGGCGAATTCCACGTCGAGGTCGTCGAAGGAAGCCGAGGCCGGCCGGTCCTGTTCGAAGGCAAGTTCCGGAATGTCGAGGTCGTCCGCCAGCGCCACGACGCGTTCCGGCACATCGATGGTTTCGACGTCGGGCATTTCGTTGAAGGAAGCTGCGGCCGGTTGCTCGTCCAGCACGGGTTCGGCCTCCGGTTCGGCCTGCCAGGCCGGCGCGGCAGGCGGCTCGGCCGTAACGGGCGTCTGGACATTCCAGGCGAGCGGCATGGCAGGCGTTTCCTGCGGCGTGAAAGGCTGCTCAGCCGCTGCCGAATGCTCTTCCTGGTCCGTCATGTCCGAGTTCGCCAGTTCCTGCAGCAGCATCGCGTCGAGGTCGGCCCCGCCGTCATGCTCCTGCAAATTGTCCGGCACATGGGGCGTTTCGACCGGCTGCGACGCGCCGTAACCGGCGGCGGCGACCGCAAAAGGATCGGTCGCGCCCGAATGACTTGCGCCCGCAATCGAGGAACCCGCCATCGAGGACATCGAGGCCCATGAGCGCGACATCGTCGTGCCTTCCGTCGTGGACTTGGCGACACGAGCGCCCATATTGCCCAGCAGCGCGTTCAGTTCGTCTTCCAGGCTTCGCTCCTGCGCGGCGGGAGCCAGCGCTTCGGCGATCTCAGCTGCGGCTTCCGGCTCCTGCGCTGCCTGCACCACAAAGCGATCCTCGGCGGGCGCGGCCACCGAAACGGTCGGCTCGGGCTCTTGCCAGGCTTCGATTTCGGCTTCGGCTTCATCCTCGAAAGAGGTCGCCTCAGCAGCCTGATATTCCGGCTCGGCGGCAACTACTTCCGGCGCGTGAACGACCAGCTCGGCACGGGCATCGAAATCCATGTCGACGTCGGCCAGGGCTTCCGCGAACTGCGCGTCGAAATCCTGATCCGCCGCGACTATGGGAGCCGGCGCAAATTCGTCTTCGGCGGCAGGGTCCTGTGTCGGCGAATGGGTATCGGGTTCCGCTTCGACCTGGAACGACTGCGCCACCGCCTCGCCGAAATCAGGATCCATATCCAGTTCGGGGTCCGGTTCGGGATACATGTCCAGTTCTTCCAACTCGGGCTCGGCAGCGTATGCCGCATCCGGCGCAAAATCCTGCATGGACACGGCAACCGCATCGTCCAGATCGTCCATATCCAGTTCGTGGGCGTCGTACACCGGTTCAGCGGCGGGTTCCGGCGCCTGCGCTGCATCGTGGCCGGCATCGGCTTCCATGCTGAACTCGCCCATCAACTCCTTTTCGAGGTCGATGTCGAAATCGTCGCCCATGACGGGATCGGGCGCGGCCTGCGACTTTACCGGCTCGCGCGGGTCGAAACCCATGATCCTGGTCAGTTCCGCGAACGGATCATCGTCGGAGATCGCGTCGGAGGAGATCGCGTTGCGGTCGGCGGTTTTCAGCGGGGTTCTGTCTGCCATCTTTGTTCCCGAACTCGTACACAGTCGGACGCCATAGACGTCGCGCAAGGTTGGCCACTACCAGCGCAATGTGGGCAAAAGGTGACAGGTGTTTTAGCTAAACCTAACGCATTTCGGTAGGCGCTTCCGCCCCGATCAACGCCAAGCCGGACGTCAAAACATCCGAAACGGCCTGCACCAGACCCAGCCTGGCAAGCGTCAATTGTCGGTCGTTAACCTTAACAAACCGTAAGTCCGGGTTCTCACTACCCCTATTCCAGGCCCCATGGAAGGCGCTGGCGAGATCGTAGAGGTAAAAAGCCAGCCTGTGCGGCTCAAGCGCGAGAGCTGCGGACTCGATCAGGCGCGGATATTCGGCCAGCTTTCGGATCAAGCCAAGCTCGCCCTCGTCGGTGAGGCTGGCGCTCAATGCAGCCAGCTCCGTCCGGTCGAAATGCGCCTCGCCCAACTGCTCGCCCGCCTGCCGGAACACCGAATGGCAGCGCGCCGAGGCGTATTGCACGTAGAAAACCGGATTGTCCTTGGACTGTTCGGTGACCTTGGCGAAATCGAAATCGATCGGCGCGTCGTTCTTGCGATAGAGCATCATGAAGCGGATCGGGTCGCGGCCGACCTCCTCCACCACTTCGCGCAGCGTGATGAAATCGCCCGAGCGCTTGGACATGCGCACCGGCTCGCCGTCGCGGAACAGTTTTACCAGTTGGCACAGCAGCACGGTCAGCTTGACGCGGTCGCCGGCGACGGCGCGCGCCAGCGCCTCCAGCCGCTTGACGTAGCCGCCATGGTCCGCGCCCAGCACATAGATCAGGTCGACGAAGCCGCGATCCACCTTGTCCTTGAGATAGGCGACGTCGGCGGCGAAATAGGTGAAGGAGCCGTCGGACTTGATCAGCGCGCGGTCGAGGTCGTCGCCGACCGCCGTGGAGCGGAACAGCGTCTGCTCGCGGTCTTCCCAATCGTCCGGCTTCTCGCCCTTGGGCGGCGGCAGCGTGCCCTTGTAGATATGCCCTTTCAGGGTCAGGTCGTTGATCGCCGAGCGTATCCTTTTCGCGTTTTCCGCGTGCAGCGTGCGCTCCGAGAAGAACACGTCGTGATGCACGTTCAAGAGTGCCAGATCCTCCTTGATCATCGCCATCATGGCGTCGATCGTGCGATCCTTGATGATGGCCAAGGCCTCGTCTTCCGGCATCTGCAGCAGCTTATTGTCGAATTCGGCGGCAAGCGCCTGTCCGACCGGAACGAGATAGTCGCCCGGATAAAGCCCCGCCGGGATTTCGCCGATTTCCTCGCCCAGCGCCTCGCGGTAGCGCAGCAGCACGGAGCGCGCCAGAACGTCGATCTGCGAGCCGGCGTCGTTGATGATATATTCCTTGGTGACGCTATAGCCGGCAAACGCCATCAGATTGGCCAGCACATCGCCGACCACCGCGCCGCGGGTATGGCCGACATGCATCGGCCCGGTCGGGTTTGCCGAAACATATTCGACATTGACCTTGCGGCCCTGCCCGACAGTCGAGCGACCGTAATCCGTGCCCGCGCCGAGCAGGCTGGTCAGATGCGCCTGCCAGAAGCCGTCGCGCAGCCGCAGGTTGACGAAGCCGGGGCCGGCCACTTCGACGGCGGCGACATCGGCGTCGGCACGCAGCATTTCCGCGAGCTTTTCGGCCAGCGCGCGCGGGTTCTGCCCGGTCGGCTTGGCCAGCACCATCGCCGCATTGGTCGCCAGGTCGCCATGGGTGGCATCGCGCGGCGGCTCGACGGCGATGCGCGACAGGTCGGGTGAAGCGCCGTCCTTGTCTTTCAGATCAAGCGCTTCGACGGTCTTGATGATCCGCGCGGTGAAGTCGGCGAAGATGTTCATGGCAGGCTTTCGTAAATGCGCCGGAAAGTGCGACGAATTTTCAGGAAAATTGAAACTCACGTCAAACGTGATTTTCGGGCAGCGCTAACGCAAATCCGGCGTATGGTCAAACAAGCGCTGGTGCTCCCTGATGGCATAAGTGTCGGTCATTCCGGCCAGGAAATCGGCGACATGGCGCGCCTTGACCCGGTCCTCGGCGCGGTCGAGCCCTTCGCGCCAACCGTCGGGCATGGCGCGAGGGTCGGCGAAATAAACATCGAACAGGTCGTTGACGATCCGCTCGGCGTCTTCGCGCACCCGCATCACATCCTCATGGCGGTAGAGATGCTGGTACAAAAACGCCTTCAGTTCCTTCTCGGCGACCGCCATTTCCGATGAAAACCGCACCATCGTTTCCCCGGCTCCGTGGACGTCGTTCGCACTTTGCGGGTTGATCCGCGCAAGATTTTCATGGGTCGTGACGATCACGTCCTCGACCATGCGGGTGATCTGGCGGCGCATCAGTTCGTGGCCGGTGCGGACCTTGTCGAGCGTCGGGTAACGCTCGCGCACGGCTTTGAGGATCGAACCCGGCAACGCAAGCTCCTCCAGCATCTCCAGCTTCAGCAGGCCGGAGCGCAAGCCGTCGTCGATGTCGTGGGTGTTGTAGGCGATGTCGTCGGCAATCGCCGCGCATTGCGCCTCAATGCCGGCGAAGCGGTCGAGTTCGAGGTCGTGCAATTCATTATAGGCGCGGATGGTCGGCGGGATCGGCCCATCCAGCCCCTCTCCCCTGGCATCGGCCAGCGGCCCGTTGTGCTTGACCAGTCCCTCCAGCGTTTCCCAGCAAAGGTTCAAGCCGTCGAATTCGGCGTAGCGATGCTCCAACCTGGTTACGATGCGCAACGACTGGGCATTGTGATCGAAGCCCCCCCATAGCGCCATCTTCCCGTTCAGCGCGTCCTCGCCCGTGTGGCCAAAGGGCGTGTGGCCGAAATCATGGACCAACGCCACCGCCTCGGTCAGATCCTCGTCGCCGCGCAGCGCGCGAGACAAAGCGCGTGCGATCTGCGCCACCTCGATCGAATGGGTCAGCCGCGTGCGATAATGGTCACCCTCATGCGCGACGAATACCTGCGTCTTGTGCTTCAGCCGGCGAAAGGCGGTGGAATGGACGATACGGTCGCGATCGCGCTGGAAGGGCGTGCGGGTCGGGCTTTCTGGCTCGGGAAAAAGGCGGCCGCGCGAGCGCGCGGGATCGGTGGCGTAGGCGGCGCGCGGCCGATAGCCGAAGCCGATATCGCCAAGCTTCGCATTCTCGTCAGTCATCTTGCCTCATTCAGTTTGCCTCATTCAGTGCCGCGTTCAGCAAACCACTCGACGATTTTCGGCATGTGGCGCTCGAACCCACCCGGCAGGAAGACATTGAGCAGGCCCGCCGGTTCATCCGTCGTATTGCGGAAATCGTGGACGACGCCCGCCGGGATGCGCACGAACGCGCCGGCGGAAGCCTCGACCCATGTCTCGCCCGTGAGGATGGCTGCCCTACCCTCCAGAACATAGAATATCTCGTCATTCGCCTCATGGCTGTGGGCACCCGGCCCCGTACAGCCCGGCTGCAGCCACCATTCGGAAACGGAATAGCGTTCACCCGTCTCGCCTTCGTCGGCCTTGAACACCGCCCGCATCGCACCGCATTCGTAGGCTCGGCCCTCGCCGCGCGCCAGCAGAAGGACATCTCTTTCCGACAGCGTTTCCATCGTGCCTCCAGTCGCAGCACGCGTTTGGCATCGTGCTGCCAGTTGACTTGGCCCCTCGCGCTTCATACCTATCATGAATAACCGAAAGCAAGGTGACGCCCATGGGCGCTGATGCAAAGACTGCCATGAAAATCGACGTTACCGACGCCGCCTTCAAGCGCATCGCCAAGATCGTCGCCGCCGATCCGGGCAAGACCGCGTTGCGGGTTGCCGTCGAGGGTGGCGGCTGTTCGGGTTTTTCCTACAAATTCGACCTGGTCGAAGGGCGCAACGACGACGATATCGCGCTCGAAAAAGACGGCGCGACCGTACTGATCGACGATATGTCCGTGGTCTATCTGGGCGGCTCGGTTATCGATTTCGTCGACGATTTGATGGGCCAGTCGTTCCAGATCAAGAACCCCAATGCGGTCGCCTCCTGCGGCTGCGGCACCAGCTTTTCTCTCTGATTCTTTTTCAGGGCAACGTAGCCGCACCCGTCGTCACCAGAATAACTCCGATGTGCGCAGATGCTCGGGACAAGTCCGAGCATGACGGAGGTTGAAGGGCCGTTCGAGCGGTCCTTTTTCTTTGTCGCTCAAACTTCCGCCGACATCGCGGCCTTGCGCAGGTCGTCCGCCTCGCCGCTCGCGCCGTTGAAGACGAGGTTGAGCAGAACGGCTGCGACCGATGCCAGCAGGATGCCTGAGTCCACCAGCGGCCCGATCGACTTGGGCAGCCACATGTGGAAGTCCGGGGCGACGACCGGGATCATGCCGAAACCGAGCGCGATGGCGACCAGGAACAGATTGTTGCGGTTTTCCTTGAAGTCGACGGCGGCAAGGATGCGGATGCCGGTTGCCGCGACCATGCCGAACATGACGATGCCCGCCCCGCCCAGAACCACCGTCGGCAAGGCTTCGACCAGCGCGCCCATCTTGGGGATGAGGCCGAGCACCACCATGATGGCCCCGCCGGCGACGCAGACGAAGCGGCTGCGGATGCCGGTTACACCGACCAGCCCGACATTCTGCGAGAAGCTGGTATAGGGGAAGGTGTTGAAGATGCCGCCGAGCAGCGTGCCGAGGCCGTCCATGCGCAAGCCGGACGAAAGCATCGGCTGCGTCACCTTCACGTTGGTCATCTCGCCCAGCGCCAGGAACATACCGGTCGATTCGATCATCACCACGATCATCACCAGAACCATGGTGAGGATGAGAACGGGATCGAAGATCGGAGCGCCGAAATGAAACGGCAAGATCGGGGCAAGCCAGGCCGCATTCGCCACCTTTTCGAAATGCATCATACCGAGCGAAGCGGCGATGACGCCGCCGACGATGATGCCGATCAGCACCGCGACGTTGCTGAGGAAGCCCTTGGTGTAGCGCGCGACACAGACGATGACGCCGAGAACGACCAGCGACAGGACGATGTGGGACAATGGCGCATAGGCCGGATTGGGCACGCTCGGCGCAAGAGAAAGACCCGAGGGCGCGAGCGGCATGCCCGAATTCGCGGCATGGGTGGCGTCGGTGATCGCCTTCAGCCATGCGGCATATTCGGGATTGACGATTTTCGGCGCGGTCGGGCCGACCGGCAGGCCGAATATCCAGCTTATGCCGATCTTCATCAGCGACACGCCGATGACCAAAATGATTGTGCCGGTGACCACCGGCGGAAACAGCCTGAGCAGGCGGCTCATGAATGGCGCGATCAGCACGGTGACGATCCCCGCTCCGATGATCGCGCCAAAGATCATGCGCGCGCCCTCGGTGCCCGGATGCGCCACCGCCATCGATACCATCGGCCCGACGGCGGCGAAGGTGACGCCCATCATCACCGGCAGCTTGATGCCGAACCATTGCGTAGCCCCCATCGATTGCAGGATCGAGGCGATGCCGCAGACGAACAGGTCGGCGGAAATCAGGAACGCCACATCGGCGGGTTCAAGCTGGAGCGCGCGGCCGATGATGAGCGGGACGGCGATGGCGCCGGCATACATGACAAGGACGTGCTGCAGGCCAAGCGCAAACAGGCGTGGCGCCGGCAACATCTCGTTGACGGGATGCGTCGTAGAAGACATTCAAGTCCCTCCCTTTTTCGCTCCATCCGAATAGAATCGGGTTTCCTCTCCCGGAGCAATGGTGCAGGATCGTTCGTAACCGGCCAAAACGCCATCAAGAACTCTTTGAAAATGTCGCGTGTTTTTCATGAAGATCGTTACCTGGAACATCAACGGCGTCAGGGCGCGCATCGGCAATCTCACCCATTGGCTCACGGAGAGCGCACCCGACATCGTGTGCCTGCAGGAGATCAAGTCCGTCGACGAGCAGTTCCCGCGCGGCGAGATCGAGGCGCTGGGCTACAATGTCGAGACGCACGGGCAGAAGGGTTTTAACGGCGTCGCGATCCTGTCGAAGTTGCCCTTCGACGAGGTCAATCGCGGCCTGCCCGGCGACGAAACGGACGAGCAGGCGCGTTTTATCGAAGGCGTCTTTTCCACGACCAAGGGCGCGCTGCGCGTCGTCTCGCTCTATCTGCCGAACGGCAATCCCATCGAGGACGAGCGCAAATTCCCCTACAAGCTGTCGTGGATGGCGCGGCTGGAGCGCTGGGCGGCGCAGCGCCTGGAACTGGAAGAGGCGCTGGTGCTGGCCGGCGACTACAACGTCATCGCCGAACCCATCGACGCGAAACATCCCGAAAACTGGCTGGGCGACGCACTGTTCCAGCCGCAGACGCGGCAGGCGTTCCGACGGTTGATCAATCTCGGCTTCACCGAGGCCGTGCGCGCCACCACCGACGCGGCCGACGTCTATACGTTCTGGGATTATCAGGCGGGTGCGTGGCAGAAGAACAACGGCATCCGCATCGACCATCTGCTGTTGTCGCCGGAAGCCGCCAACCGGTTTTCATCCGCCGACATCGAAAAGCACGTCCGGGGCTGGGAAAAGCCGTCGGACCATGTGCCGGTCGCCATCGAACTGGCGCTGTCGGCGCCATGATTCGGGGTCGAAATTGATGCGGGCCGCCGTCGCATTCTGGCCGCTGGCGGCGGTATTTCTGGCACCCGCGCCCGCCTCTGCCGCGCCGAAGTGCCTGGCCAACGGCCAATCCTTCGCGATCGGACAGACAGCCTGCCTGAGCGTTTCCGGCAAGGATCATCTCGCACGATGCGAAATCGTGCTCAACAACACGTCATGGACGAAGCTGCACGAGGGCTGTGTGCCAGGCAATTCCGACGCACTGCAGGGCAAGGAAAAACCCGCGCCGGAGCCTGCCCAACCCGGAGAAAAGCCGGCCGAACCAGCCGCAAACTGATCGGTCGGCGGGCCTGCGTGAGCGGACCCGACGAGCCTACTGGCTTGTGCCCTTGGTGAGGATGCCGTCGGCCAGCGAAATGGCGGTGCGGCGGTCGGCTTCGGGCGCGACGGCGAAGGCCTCTTCCTGCATGCCGCGAATCCATGGCAGGTCGCCGGGCGCCGCGCGCGCCAGCGCCACCGTCATCATGGTCAGCCCGCGCACCAGCTTGCCGCTCTGGAACAGTAGATTGCCCAGCGTCGCCTGTGCGCCGGCATGGCCTTTTTCGGCGGCAAGCTGGAACCAGCGTCCCGCCTGCTTGACGCTTGCCTTGACGCCGCCTTCACCCTTCAGGAACATCTTGCCCATTTCATACTGGGCATCGGGATTGCGGTAGTTGGCGGCGGCGCGCATGTAATATTCCTGCGCGGCAACCGAATCCGGCTTGACCGGCGTACCGGGGATGCCGTTCATCGAATAGCCGCCAAGGGCTACGAGCGCATCGGAGACGTAGCTTTCCTCCGGCGAGCCCGGCTCGACGTCCTGATCGACGATTTCGCTGAAGAATTTGTAGGCGGCGTAGTCGTCCTGCGCCACGCCATCGCCCTGCGCATACATGCGGGCAAGTTTCCAGGTCGCGCCGATCTGGCCATTTTCGGCCGCATATTTGTAGGCCTCGACCGCCTGTTCCTTGTGGCCGCTCTTGTAAGCGGAAAAGCCGAACTGGAAGACCGCCCAAGGGCTGGATTCAGGCTTCACGCCGGTCTTGTCGTCGAAAACCTTGTCATCGAAGGCCGCGGCGCTGCCGACCGCGCCAAGCGTCGCGCCGGCGACAAGCGCGGAAAAAACCAATGACCTCGTGAACCCGGACACCTGCATGAACCTGTGCACACCCGATTTGGCGTCTCCTGCCGCCATCACGCGGCCCTGCCTTTTAGCGTGCATACGGATGATGCGTGACAGGACGGATCGCGCGGCCATGGCCGGAAGACCTCTGGCGACACCCTGAACCGGCATTTCGTTCAAAGTACGACCTGCGTGCGTGCGTGCCGCACAGCATGGCAATTCGATCCTGACAGTCGCTGGTGCGTGCATTCTGGTCCCTGCCGCCGACGATGCGGCCCATCTCCTCGCCCCGCCTGGATGGCGCGTGTCCCGAGACACATTCGAGGTGCCCCGGGTTTATGGCGGGAAATGGGCAAATTCGACTCCGCCCGGCGGCAGCTGGCTGGATGGTTACCCACTGTTGCGGAAACATCACAATTTTGTGTCCCCACTGCCGATCGAAGCCGCGTCGCGCCGATAATTCCGGCACGCGGACACAAAAAAGGCCGGGACGCGCCCGGCCTTTTTGCTAGCAGATTGAATCTCTTACCACTTGACGCTGTAACCGAGGTTCAAAGCGAAGGCATGGCCGGCCTTGACCGACTGATCGCCTAAATCGGTAATGTCGGGGTTCGCGCCATATTTGGTTTCAGCCGCCGACGAGATGTAGGTGTAGCCGACGCCGCCGCGCAGCTCGCCGCCCAGCACATCCTTCAGCGAGACGCCGGTGGCGACGGTGTAGGTGTCGCTCATCAGGTCCCACCCGGTGCCCACGCCGCGGTCCCAGGTCAGGCTGACCAGCCCCGAAACGGTGTCGTTGAACGAGTGGCCGACGCCGCCGGTGACGGTCCAGCCGTCCTTCCAGTAGAACTTGTCGACGGTTATCGGCGTGCCCGTTGCGGCGGCGCGCACGTCAAGCGTGGTGGTGCGGCTCCAATCGGTCCATCTGAGGGAGCCGAAAGCCAGCCAGCCAGGCGCGATGCCGGTCTGGAACTTGAGGTCGACGCTCTGTGGCAGGCGACCGACGCCGAGCGCGTCAACCGGAACCTGGAAGGTCGGGCCGTACAGGCCGACGATCTGGTTGAATTGCGCGGCCAACGGCGTGCCCGCCGTAGCGGCTGCAAGAACGCCGGCCGGAGCCGAAATCATGCCATCGGCGCCATAGCTGGTGCCGGAGCGATACATGATCTGACCACGCAGCGCGATTTCCGGAATCTCGTACGCGGCGCCGATACGGTAGCCGAACTTGCGGCCATCGAGATCGAGCTTCGCGCCGCCGAGCGGGCCGTAGAAATTCTCGCGGTGATAGCCGAACGTCTCGACATAGCCGCCACCGAGCAGCCAGAACTTGCCCTGCCCCGCATCGAAGCTGACGCCGCAGGTTGCCGCCGTCTCGTAGGTGGTGAACTCTTCCAGAATCTTGCCGCTGACTGTCGGCACATCGTACCTGGTCGAACCGCCATTGTTCTGGACCATCGTTCCGACGCAGCGAAGATTATCGGTCAGGTTGAGTTTGATCGCCGCCGAGGGAATGACGTAATCCTCGGTATAGCTGGTGCCGACGAGAGTCGGGTTCGGGTTCCCGCTGAATTCGCGGCGCGGGGACACATAGGTCACGCCGGAGCGCATGTTGAAATTGCCGTCCTCGTAGATGAGGTCGGTGTCGGCGGTGCCACGCGCGAAGCCGCCCGCATAGGCTGTTCCGCCCATTGCCAGCGACAGGACACTGACGCCAAAGAGCGCCTTCAAACGCGAATTGTTCATTAACCAGTCTCCCCGAAAAGTAACTGATTAAAAAATAGAGCGGCTTCTGGTTAACGGAGCAATAACGATTTGGAACTGTGCATCCGCGCGCACCTTCGCCAACCGAACCAGGATTCGGACGCCCGTCGAAAATCATCAAAAAGCTGTGATGCGGATGCCGATTTTGGCGAAAACAGCGCGACGGTTGCAAAAAACAGCCAGAATCGCCGGCTTTTACCGGAAAAACCCGGGTTTGTTACATTACGGCAACAATACGGCAGATTTTTCCGCTTACGTCAAAGCTGACGCAACGGCATGAATGTTTGCCAAGCCGGGAAACCGCTTCAGGGCGGTAACCGACCGCCGCATGCAGCTAGAATCACCACCGAGTCTTCTGCGCCTGAAAGCCGCGTGCTCCCGCCTAGCGGCGACGCGCCGCGGAGACGGGAAACGCCATGCCGATCTCAGCCGGCGTCGCGGACCCGCGCCAGGGCGGTCGAAAGCTTTTCCTGCGTCTCGCGGTATTCGGCCAGCTTTTCACGCTCGACGGCAACCACGTCTTCCGGCGCGTTGGCGACGAATTTGTCGTTCGACAGCTTCTTGTGCAGGCGTGCGATCTCTTCGGTGGCCTTGGCCAGTTCCTTTTGCAGACGAGCGGCCTCGGCGGCGGTGTCGATCAGGCTGCCGAGCGGCAGGCAGATGGTCGCCTCGTTGAGCACGATCTGGGCCGATCCCTTCGGCGCGGTCGCGGCAAGCGAAACCTCGCCGATGCGGGCCAGCCGCTTGATCGCCGAGTCGTGCCGTTCAAGCCGCTGCCGGGTGACGTCGCTGGCTCCGATGACGACAAGCGGCGCAATGGCGGCCGGCGGCACGTTCATTTCCGAGCGCACCGAGCGAATGCCGGTGACCAGGTCGATCAGCCAGTTGATGTCGCTTGCAGCCTCGGCATCCTCGAAATCCGGCGACGGCCATGCCGCATGGCACAGCAGCGATTGCCGCTCGCCGCTCTCGCCCGCCGTTTCCGCCCAAAGCTCCTCCGTCATGAACGGCATGAACGGATGTAGCAGCTTGTAGATCTCGTCCAGCACAAAGGCGACGCAGGCGCGGCTTTCGGCTTTCGCGGCCTCGTCGTCGCCCATGAACACCGGCTTCAACAGTTCCAGATACCAGTCGCAGACCGTATTCCAGACAAAGCGATAGGCCGTACTTGCCGCCTCGTTGAAGCGATAGGTGGTGATGCCCTCGGTGATGGCATGTGCCGCGCGCGTCAGTTCGGTCAGGATCCAGCGGTTGACCGCCAGCTTGGCATCGTTCAGCCAGAAATCGTCGTTTCTCGCGACTTCGTTCATCTCGGCAAAGCGAGTGGCATTCCACAGCTTGGTGCCGAAATTCCGGTAGCCGGCGATGCGGGCCGGATCGAGCTTCACGTCGCGCCCTTGCGCCGCCATGATCGCCAGCGTGAAACGCAGCGCATCCGCGCCATACTCATCGATGAGATCGAGCGGATCGATGACGTTGCCCTTCGACTTCGACATTTTCGCGCCGGTCTTATCGCGCACCAGCGCATGCATGTAGACCGTATGGAACGGCTCCTCGTCCATGAAATGCAGGCCCATCATCATCATGCGGGCGACCCAGAAGAAGATCAGATCGAAGCCGGTGACCAGTACATCGGTCTGGTAATAGGTCTTCAGTTCCGGCGTCTTGTCGGGCCAGCCAAGTGTCGAGAATGGCCACAGGGCGGAAGAAAACCACGTATCGAGCACGTCTTCGTCGCGGGTCAGGATGTCGCCCGGTTCGAAATTCTCGAGCTTTTCCTCGACCCAGGCCTTCCATGGTCCTTCATGCGCCAGATAATGCTGGATCGCGGCTTCAAGCGCCGCCTCCTCGGTCTTTTCGACAAAGATCGCGCCATCCGGCCCGTACCAGGCCGGAATCTGATGACCCCACCAGAGTTGGCGCGAGATGCACCACGGCTCGATGTTTTCCATCCACTGGAAGTAGGTTTTGTCCCAGTTCTTCGGCACGAAATTGGTGCGGCCTTCGCGCACGGATGCAATGGCGGGCTGGGCGAGCGTCTTGGCGTCAGCGAACCATTGGTCGGTCAGCATCGGCTCGATGACCACGCCAGACCGGTCTCCGAAGGGCTGCATGATCTTCCTGTTCTCGACATGGGGGACGTCGTTACCGTCCGCATCCTTGACGGTCACGGCCAGGCCGTCGGCGTTGATGGCCTCAATGATGCGCTTGCGGGCCTCGTAGCGGTCGAGACCGCGATACTCGTCCGGCACCAGATTGATCGCATCCACATCGGATTCGTTCGGCAGTTCGCCGGTGCGGACGATCTCGGCTGCAAGGGCAGCACATGCGGCATAGGGCTCGCCGTCGTCGCGCATCGCGGCGACGGTATTCATCAGCCGGTAGAGCGGGATCTTGTTGCGACGAGCGACCTGGTAGTCGTTGAAGTCATGCGCGCCGGTAATCTTGACCGCACCGGAGCCAAAGGTGGGGTCCGGATACTCGTCGGTGATGATCGGGATGAGCCGCCGATGCTCTTTCGGGCCGACGGGGATTTCGCACAGCTTGCCGACGATGGCTTGGTAGCGTTCGTCCGACGGATGGACCGCGACCGCGCCGTCGCCCAGCATCGTCTCGGGCCGGGTCGTGGCGATGGAAATGTAGTTGCGCTCCTCCTGGAAGGTGACGCTGCCGTCGGCATCCTTTTCGACATAGGTATAGGTTTCGCCGCCGGCCAGCGGGTACTTGAAGTGCCACATATGGCCGTCGACTTCGCGGTTCTCCACTTCGAGGTCGGAAATGGCCGTCTCGAACTTGGGGTCCCAGTTGACCAGCCGCTTGCCGCGATAGATCAGCCCTTCCTTGTAGAGCGTTACGAACACTTCCAGAACGGCCTTGGACAGGCCCTCGTCCATGGTGAAGCGTTCGCGTGACCAGTCGGCGGAAGCGCCCAGGCGCTTCAACTGGTTGAAGATCGCGCCGCCGGACTCGGCCTTCCACTCCCAGACCTTATCGATGAATTCTTCGCGGGAAAGGTCGCGACGGCGGATGTTTTTTTCCGCCAGCTTGCGCTCGACCACCATCTGCGTCGCGATGCCGGCATGGTCCATGCCCGGCTGCCACAAGACGTTCTTGCCGCGCATGCGCTCGAAACGCACCAGAATGTCCTGCAGCGTGTTGTTGAGCGCATGGCCCATATGCAGCGAGCCGGTGACGTTGGGCGGCGGGATGACGATGGTGAAGGGCTCGGCGCCCTCTTCCGCACCCGCGCCGGCCCGGAAAGCATCGGCCTCTTCCCATATTTTGGCGATTTTCGGCTCGACGGCTTTGGCGTCGTAGGTTTTTTCAAGCATGGGATAAGGTGTCCGCGCTGTCGGGGATTTTGAGGTCACGGTAAATCGGAAGGCCGTGGCCAAGTCAACCGCGAGACGCGCCTACAAGTTCCCGCAATACCGGCAGCAACGCCAAAGGCAAATCCTCAGCGATCAGGCCCGGCCCGAAGCGGCGGCCGGCTTCAGCATGCAGCCACACCGCCGCACAGGAGGCCTCGAAGGCCGGCATGCCTTGCGCCAGCAGGCCGGCGATGATGCCGGAAAGCACGTCGCCGGAGCCTGCGGTCGCCAGCCAGGGCGCACCGTTGGCGTTGATGGCAGCGCGGCCGTCGGGGGCTGCGATCACCGTATCGGCACCCTTGTAGACGATGACCGCATGCGAGCGCTGGGCGGCTTTTCGGGCTTTTTCCAGCTTGGATAGGCTTTCATCGCCGGCAAGGTTGGAAAAGAGGCGTGAAAATTCGCCCTCATGCGGCGTCATCACCAGCGCTGGCGCGCCTTTCGCCCCAGCGGTGATGAACAACGAGGCCGGCGCATCGCGAAAGGAGGTGATGCCGTCGGCGTCGAGCACCAACCCTTTGACGCCATTTTCTCGCCCCTGCCCGTCGCCCAGCACGGAAAGCGCAAAATTTCGCGCTTCTTCGCCGACACCGAAACCGGGGCCAAGGACGGAGGCGGACGGGCGCTTGTCGTCGAGATAAGCAGTGAGATCGGCGGCATCGCCCACCTTGCGCAGCATGATCGAGGTGAGATGCGCGGCGTTGACCTGCATGGCGTTGGCCGGCGAAAGCACGGTGACCGCCCCTGCCCCACTGCGCGCGGCAGCGAGTGCGGAGAGCCGTGCCGCACCCGTCGCTGACGGCCCGCCGGAAAAGACGCCGACATGGCCGCGCTTGTATTTATGCGTATCGACGGCCGGCACCGGAAAATCGGATTGCCACAGGGCCGGCGTGTTCTCGAAGGTTTTGGCGGCAAGTTGCTCGATGACGGCGTCAGCGATGCCGATATCGGCCAGCACGGTCTCGCCGCAGCATTCGCGGCCCGGCAACAGCAGGTGACCGGGCTTCTTGCGCGCGAACGTTATCGTAATTTCCGCGCGAAAGGCGCTTCCCAAAACCCTGCCGCTCTCGCCGGAAATGCCGGACGGCAGATCGACAGAGACGACCGGCAATCTCCGCGCCGTTGTGACTTCAACTGCGCGAGCGGCATCGCCGGCCATGGGCTTTGATAGTCCTGCACCGTAGAGTGCATCGACGACGAGCGAACCCGCCTGCCCATCAAATTCGGCCAACGGCCTGGGATCGACCGGACATTCGCCGGCGGCAAGTGCTGCATCGCTGCCCGGCTTCGGCGTGCCGGATGCCCATACGGACACATTGACGCCGATCGCGCGCAAAAGCCGCGCGACCACATAGCCGTCGCCGCCATTGTTGCCCGGACCGCACAGAACATGCACGGGCCTTGCCGCCGGATACCGCGCCAGCACGACGCAGGAGACGGCCTCGCCGGCACGACGCATCAGGCCGATGCCGTCGAGCGGGCCGCATTCAATTGCCAGCCGGTCGGCGCCTGCCATTTCGGCGGGGGTAAGAAGTTCAATGTGCATGGGCGATCCGTTTCTTCTCAAGCGAACATCGACCAGTTTTCGGCCGGAGGCAACGACCGGGCAACGATCCTGGAAGCACATGTCGTTCGGGACGACGGGGTCGCAGGTTCGAAAACGCCCGCGAAACAGGCTTCCTGCACAAATAATAGGCAGGCGAAATTATGGGCGCCCGGCGCGCCGCTCGCGTCTTCGGCTCTCTTGGCGTAAAATCCCTCACGGAAGCGGTGCGTGTCCCGAAAATCCCCGCAGCGCAACCCGCTTAGCACAACTGGCACGGTTCCTGCTTTAACTGGGCAAGCGGGGCAAAACCCGTCATTTCGAACTGGAGGCCTCAGGCATGAAGAAAATCGAAGCGATCATCAAGCCGTTCAAGCTGGACGAAGTGAAGGAGGCCCTTCAGGAAGCCGGTCTGCAAGGCATCACCGTCACCGAGGCCAAGGGTTTCGGGCGCCAGAAGGGCCACACCGAGCTTTATCGCGGCGCGGAATATGTCGTCGACTTCCTGCCCAAGGTGAAGATCGAACTGGTGCTGGGCGACGATTCCGTCGAGGCCGCCGTGGAAGCCATCCGCAAGGCCGCACAGACCGGGCGCATCGGCGACGGCAAGATTTTCGTTTCCAACATCGAGGAAGTGGTGCGCATCCGCACCGGCGAAACCGGCATGGACGCCGTCTGAGCCGTTCCGATCAAGTTTCAAACGTCATTACAGGAAAAACAGAACATGACGACAGCCGCCGACATCATGAAGCAGATCAAGGACAACGACGTTAAATTCGTCGACCTGCGCTTCACCGACCCCAAGGGCAAACTGCACCATGTAACCATGGACATCGGGGAGATCGAGGAAGACACCTTCGCCGATGGCGTCATGTTCGACGGCTCCTCCATCCAGGGCTGGAAGGCCATCAACGAAAGCGACATGGTACTGATGCCCGACCCGGAATCGGTCCATATGGACCCGTTCTTCGCGCAGTCGACCATGGTCATCCTGTGCGACATCCTCGATCCGATCTCCGGCGAGGCCTATAACCGCGACCCACGTGGCATCGCCAAGAAGGCGGAAGCCTATATGAAGGCCGAGGGCATCGGCGACACCATCTATATCGGACCGGAAGCCGAGTTCTTCATCTTCGACGACGTGAAGTACAAGTGCGATCCCTACAATACCGGCTTCAAGCTGGACTCCTCGGAACTGCCTTCGAACGACGACACCGACTACGAAACCGGCAATCTGGGCCACCGCCCCCGCGTCAAGGGCGGCTATTTTCCGGTTCCGCCGGTCGATTCGTGCCAGGACATGCGCTCGGAAATGCTCACCGTGATGCAGGAGATGGGCGTTCACGTCGAAAAGCACCATCACGAGGTTGCCGCCGCCCAGCACGAACTCGGCATCAAGTTCGACACGCTGGTGCGCAACGCCGACAAGATCCTGATCTACAAGTATGTCGTGCACCAGGTCGCCAACGCCTATGGCAAGACGGCCACCTTCATGCCGAAGCCGATTTTTGGCGACAACGGCTCTGGCATGCATGTCAACATGTCGATCTGGAAGGGCGGCAAGCCGACCTTTGCCGGCAACGAATATGCCGGGCTGTCGGAAACCTGCCTGTTCTTCATCGGCGGCGTCATCAAGCACGCCAAGGCGATCAACGCCTTCACCAACCCGCTGACAAACTCCTACAAGCGGCTGGTGCCGGGCTATGAAGCGCCGGTGCTGCTGGCCTATTCGGCGCGCAACCGCTCGGCCTCCTGCCGCATCCCGTTCGGCACCTCGCCCAAGGCAAAGCGCCTCGAAGTCCGCTTCCCCGATCCGGGCGCGAACCCCTATCTCGCCTTCTCGGCCCTTTTGATGGCCGGTCTCGACGGCATCAAGAACAAGATCCACCCCGGCCAGCCGATGGACAAGGATCTGTATGATTTGCCGCCGAAAGAACTGAAAAAGATCCCGACCGTGTGCGGTTCGCTGCGCGAAGCGCTGCAGAGCCTCGACAAGGATCGCGGCTTCCTGAAAGCCGGCGGTGTGTTCGACGACGACCAGATCGACAGCTATATCGAGTTGAAGATGGCCGAAGTGATGCGCTTTGAAATGACGCCGCACCCGGTCGAATTCGACATGTACTATTCGGTCTGATTTTTTCGACTCAATAAAAAGCCCCCCGGCGAGACAAACGCCGGGGTCTTTGCTTGTTCGTTACGGCAAGGGCCGAACTGTCAGTCGCGCAGCGCCTCGAGCAGCGCTACGGCGGCTAGGAAATCGCGGTGGCGGGCGTTGCGGCGGGCGACGGCCTCGGCGTCTTGGCCCCATTGTTCGATTTGCCAGTCCTCGTCGACATGGGCGGCAAGCCACACCGCTTCGGCATCGAGTTCGCCGAAATCGACCGCCAGCGCCAGCAATGCGGAGCCGGTCAGCGATGTCATCAGGTGAAGTGCCGCCAGCCGCATCGGCTCGGCACGCTGAGAAAGGTGGACGCCCAGCACCGCAATCGATTCGCGCGGCTGGTCGACA
This sequence comes from Mesorhizobium sp. A623, assembly GCF_054489405.1. NCBI lineage: Bacteria > Pseudomonadati > Pseudomonadota > Alphaproteobacteria > Hyphomicrobiales > Phyllobacteriaceae > Mesorhizobium > Mesorhizobium sp. A623. Next base: position 152,015 of record NZ_JBTMXB010000009.1, on the reverse strand, counting down.
TGGATGACCCCTTCGGCGAGATTGAAGCGGGCGCCGAGCGTTGAGCGCGCCCAGTCGAGAACCGGGTCCCAGTGCTCATTCTGACGGTCTACCAGCCCCTGAGGCGCGTCGGCGCGGTAGCAGAGCATATCGGTGGAAGCGAAGCGCAAGATGTCTTCCAGCACCGCCTGCGGGTCGTTGACGACACCGTCCAGCGCCGTGTTGACCAGCCGCATCACCGGCATTTTGACTGGATCGATGACGTCGACCTGCGCTGCAAATTCTTCCGCGACGAGGCCCGCCGCCTTTTCGGTCGGCACCGCCAGCAGCGCCCTGGCCGGCGTGCGCACCGGCTTGCCGTCGAGATGGACGACAAAGCCTTCGTCCACCGGGGCCACCGAAGCGGCCTTGTAAAAGCGCTTGGGCAGATGCGTCTTCATCTGGATTTGCGCGCGGCGCACCGGGTCCGGGTCGGACAGATATTTTCCGGCTTCAAGATCGTTCAGAATGTCGCGCATAGCGGCCTCAACAGGTCGGAATTGTCATCATAGCGGGATTGTCCGGCGCACCGGCCGGTTGACGATGATAAGCCCGGCGGCGATCAGGGCCAGCGCCAGGAATATCCGTGCCGTCAGCGGTTCTCCGAGGAACACCGCACCGCACAATACGCCGAAGGCCGGGCTTAGAAAAGCAAAGCTGGTCAGGCCGGATGCGGGATAGCGCCGCAGCAGCCAGAACCACAGCACATAGGTGAAAGCAACGATGTAGATGCCCTGGAACGCCAGCGCCAGCACAGGCACGATCGTCAGGTCGCGAATGGCGGGGCCGGAAAACGGCATCACCAGCAACCCGATCACGGCGGCACCTGCCAGTTGGTAGAGCAGCAATTTTTCGGCGCTCGACTGTTCCAGCTTTTTCGAGCGCTTGATGACGATGTTCGACAGCGCCCATAAAATGCCGGCAGCAAGGCTCAAAAGGTCGCCGACCAGCGTGGCGTCGCCACCGCCGCCACCGACCTTGTCGGAAAAGACGACGACGAGGCCGGCGAAGGCCAGAAGCAGGCCGAAGAGTTTTTTCGCGGTAAAATGTTCGCCGAGCAGAAAATGCCCGCCAAGCAGCATCCAGAACGGCATGGCGTTGACCAGCAACGTATTGCGCACGACCGTTGTGCGTTCCAGGCCGATATAGAGAAACAGGAATTCCAGCCCGAACAGCGCGCCGACTAGCACGCCGGCCCACAGCGTGCCGTCCCGCCTGAACAGGACGATGCCGCGCCAGCGGCACCAGACAAAGACAAGGCCGCCGCCGATGACCGAGCGAGCAATCGACAAGAAGACCGGGTCGAAGCCGGTGTAGGAAAGCTTGGCCGCGACGTAGTTCAGCCCCCAGGAGAAGGTCAGGCCGATCATGATGAGGGCGGCGGCCGTATCGACCGCGTCGCGGCGATCCAACACCCCGGTTGTGCTGCTCATGATTTCACACCTGTTCCATTCGACGGAAGCGGAACCGATCGCTTCATTTGAGCGCCGCCTGAAAAGCGGTTCCCACGTTTGGGAACCACGCTCAAATTCAATTTTCTCACTCGAAGCGTGATCTTATCTGAACCGGGATCAGTCCTCGGCGCTCGCATCGTCGAAGCCGATCAGGTTCCAGCTCTGGCGCATATGCTGCGGCATCGGCGCGGTGACGTCGATGACGCCCTTGTCGGGGTGCGGAATGCGGATGCGGCGCGCGTGCAGATGCAGGCGGTTTTGCATGCCGCCTGGAAAATCCCAGTTGGTGTCGGCCTCGAAATATTTCGGATCGCCGATGATGGGACAGCCCAGATAAGCGGCATGGACGCGCAGCTGATGGGTGCGGCCGGTATGCGGCTGCATCTCCAGCCAGGTCAGCGCCTGCGCCGCCTGTTCGATGATGCGGTAGTAGGACACCGCGTGATCGGCACCTTTTTCGCCATGTTTCGCGACGCGCACGCGGTCGCCGTCCGGCGTCGGCTCCTTGATCAGCCAGGTGGAAATCTTGTCTTCGCGCTTGGGCGGCACGCCCTTGACCAGCGCCCAATACGTTTTCTCGGTCTCCCGCGCGCGAAAAGCCTCGGCAAGCTTCATGGCGGCAAGCCGCGTGCGGGCAATCACCAGCACGCCGGACGTGTCGCGGTCGAGCCGATGGACAAGGCGCGGCTTTTCGCCCTTCTTGCTGCGCCATGCCTCCAGCATGTCATCGACATTGCGGGTGACGCCGGAACCGCCCTGCACGGCCAGCCCCGGTGGCTTGTTGAAGACGAAAACCTTTTCATCCTCATAGATCAGCATCTTGGAAAGAACGTCGCCATCGTCCTGATTGCGGATCGAATGGCCGGTGAGGTGTTCGCCGACGCCGCCCTTCTTGTCGACTTCCAGCGGCGGAATGCGCACCTGCTGGCCGGGCTCGATGCGCGTGTCGGCCTTGACCCGGCCGCCATCGACGCGGATCTGGCCGGAGCGCAGCAGCTTTTGCAAATGACCGAAGCCGAGCCCCGGAAAATGGGTCTTGAACCAACGATCGAGCCGCATGCCCGCCTCGCCGGCTTCCACCGTTATCTGTTCAACGCCTGCCATTTGCTTCTTCTACTCGTTTCGAAGCGCGGGGATAGCACTAAGAAACGGTTCTTGCGAGCCAAAGTCCCAGAAACACCGCAACGATCGCACCGATGACGCTGGCGAGCGCGTAGCCCATTGCCGGAAGCGGCGTGCCACGCTCCCACAGCGTGGCGAAATCGAGAGAGAACGACGAGAAGGTAGTGAAGCCACCCAATATGCCGGTAGCGACGAACATGCGCAGTTCGTTCGAGCCGCCGAACCGCCGCCCGAGAAGGGCAATGAACAAGCCCATGACGAACGAGCCAACGATGTTGATGGCGATCGTGCCCCACGGAAAATTCGGACCGACAAGGCGCAGTGTGCCGAGATTAGCCAGATGGCGAAGGCCGGCGCCGATTGCACCGCCAGCGGCAACAAGGAGGAGGTGGACCATCTCGATAATCCTGATGAGGCAAAAACTCAGTGCCGCTTGGCCTGCACAAGATAAGCGTCGATGGTGGTTTCGCCCAGCCACTTCGCCGCTTCCAGCCGATGCAGACCCTCGACCAGAATGTGGCGCTTGCCGTCATGGCGCACCTGGATCGGCATCTTCATGCCGTTTTCCAGGATATCCTCGGCCAGATGCCGCACCGTTTCGGGGTGCAACGTCTTCCTGCGCGCGGTCGGCACGTAGATGTCGTCGATCTTGACCTTTTCCGCTCTCAGCATGGCCGCTCCGGCAAATGAGATTTCTCCCATCTGGATAGAGCGTTTCGCGGGGCAGGCCAAGCGCCGATACCAGCGCGCCGGATTTCAGCGATTTAGCGTTTCGTGGCAGCCAGCGCTTTGCGCCGTGCATCGTCGATCAACATGTTGGCGATCTGCATCCGCTCGATGGCGCGCTGGCGCAAATGCGGGGCCACCCGGTCCGGGTGGTTGGAGAAGGCGAAGCTGCGGCGAAGACGGCTGAAATCGGCGACCGTCGACGTGGCATCCAGCCGCAATTCGGCGGCAATCGACACCGGGTCCGCCGGCGGCAGCGTCTGCTCGGCCTCCAGCGCGGCTGCGGCGCGTTCGGCCTTGTCGAGAATCTCGGCGAATTCCGATGCGGGATCGAGCGTCGCCTCCCGGTACTCGCGCTGTTCGGCTCCGAATGCCTCGCCCGATACCTTGATGCGGCCCGAATGAAGCTCTTCGGCCACCGCCAGATAGTCGAAGGGGATGGACGGCTTGCGTCCCCGATCTTCCAGCGGCTCGGACGCGGCGTAAAGATCGTCGAGCACAGCCGCGAAATTCCTGTTGACCCCGCTGGCGATTTCCCGCCTCCCGCTCTTTTTCAGCGACGCACGACACCGATGCGCCCTGGTCACACACTAAGCGCCGTAGGTTAAAATTACTTTCCGTGGGTCGCTCGAAATTTAGGCAATTGCAGGACGGCACACGGAATATTGCACCGCACAATTGTCACGATTCAGCGGTATCCATTCTGCGGGAGGAACAACAAAGGAGCCTGACCATGGGGTTCTTGACTGAATTGTTTTCCCGCCCCCGTCTGCCGGAACAGGCACACTACCGATCCTCGCTGGCGCTCCTTCATGCCATGAGCCACGCGGAGCGCACTGACCCTGCCGTCAAGCCGGCCGATTTCCCGCGCATCGCCCGCCAGGTGGCGATGCGCTGAGATCGTATCAATGGCCCCGCAGGAACACGGCCTTGCCCAGCGGCACGCCATTGTGGCGCAGGATGTCGTAGGCGGTGGTGACGTGGAAATAGAAATTCGGCATGGCGACATCGAGCAGATAGCGCAAACCGCTCAATGCCATGTCGTTGCCGCCAAGCCTGATCTGGACCGTCCGGTCGTCAGAGCCTTCGAATTCCGCTGCGGAAAACGTCGCCAGATAGGCGAGCGTCTTGTCGATGCGGGCCTGAAGCTCGGCGAAGCTGGCCTCGTCGTCGTCATATTTCGGCACCTCGCGCCCAGCCAGGCGCGAGGGGGCACCCTTGGCGTGATCGGTGGCGATCTGCACCTGCCTGGCCAGCGCATACATATCTGGCGCCAGCCGTGCCGTCACGAACACCTGCGGATCGATCTTGCGCTCGGCGGCATTTTTCTCGGCCGCCGCAAGCACGCCGGACAGCGCCTTCAAGCGCGTTGAAAACACAGGCACTGATGCCTCGTACATGGAAATGGACACGTTGATTTCTCCTGAAACGGTTAGAATTACCGTGTTGCGAGGTAGCGCCTTCGCCAGCGATTTTTCAAGCGCCACGGGCATGCCGCAATCCCTGTTACGATCACACCCGAGTCGAGCGGAGATTCGCGATGAGAAAAGCCCCATTCGCCGCAGCCATTTTTTGCGCACTGGCAAGTGCGCCCGCCTTTTCGGCTGAACCTACCTATCTGGATGATCGCTCAAGCGCGCAAGCCGTCATGAAATCACTCTACAATGCGGTCAACCGCCACGAATATGCGCGCGCCTGGGACTATTTCGGAGAGGCCAAGCCGGCCAAGGATTTCGACGCCTTCGTCAAGGGCTTCGAGGGCACCGATCATGTCGATGTCGAAACCGGCGGCGAGGCCAGCGAAGGGGCGGCCGGCAGCGTCTATTTCACGGTGCCGGTGGCGATCCGCGCCGTTACCACGGACGGCAGCGAAAAGGTCTTTGCCGGTTGCTACACGCTGCGGCAGGTGAACGGGCAAATCCAGGAGCCGCCCTTCAACCCCATCCATATCGAAAAGGGCGAACTGAAACCCTCCACCGAAGCCTTCGAACAGGCCGTGCCGGCAAGCTGCGGCGACGGACCGCCGCCGCCAAAAAGCGACGCGTTGCTGGAAAAGGCCAAGGCGCTTTTCGCCGCCGGCTATGGCGCGCAATGCGACCCGACGCTTCCCGGCGGCGAGGCGCGCGGCGAACCGGAAGAGCATGTCATCCACTATTCCGACACCGATGGCGGCGAAAAGGCGGCCCGGCTGTTCCGCTTCTTCTGCTCGGCGGGCGCGTATAATGAGAGCGCGGTCTACTATCTGTCGCCCGACGCCGACGCACTGCGGCAGGTGCAATTCGCCACGCCCGAACTCGATGTCCGCTACGAAAACGCCGACAACCAGGAAAAGGTCGAGGCTGTCAGCATCATCGGTTACCAGACCGACGAACAACTCGTCAATTCAAGCTATGACGATGGCACCCAGTCGATCACCTCGCACGCTAAATGGCGCGGCGCCGGCGATGCGGGAACGTCGGGCGTCTGGCTGTTCCGCCACGGTCAATTCTCGCTGGTGCAATTCGATGTCGATGCGTCCTATGACGGCGAGATCAACCCGCAGTCGGTGCTCGACTACAATACAGCGCCGTGATCTTCAGGGAGCAGCCGACAGTATCCAGTTGAGCGTTTCGCGCCAGTCGGTCATGCGGATCGGCGTGCCATGCGTGCCGGTCTCGAAGCGCACGAAACGCGCCGGATAATTTTTCGATCTGGCGAGGATCGAGCGAAAGAAGGCTTCCTGGTTTTCGACCGGGAAAACCGGGTCCTTGCTGCCCTGCCCGAAGAATACCGGGACCTTGCGCTTGAAGGCGGGGCTGGCGAAGAAGCCTTCGTCCCATAGCGAACCCAGCAGCATCAGCCCGCCGATGCGGTTGCCGGTATCCTTGCGTCCGGCAAGCTTCCAGCATAGCGCGCCGCCCATCGAGCCGCAGGCGACGACGATTTTTGCGCCCGGCGATTGGTCGGCGTAGTGGCCGATCAAGGCGGCCACCTGCGCCGCGCCCTTGTCGCCGAAATCGGAAAAATCGGGCGACAGGTAGAGGCCGTTATTTGCCGCCATCAGGTTCTTGATGCGGTTGAAATTGCCGCCGAAGGTGAAGTCATCAACGCCCTGTTTTCGCGAGCCGCCCTGCCCGTGCAGGTAAAGCACGATGACGCCGGCACCGGCGGTCTTGCCAACCGCGACATGATGGATGGCGCCGGCATCGGTGTTGAGGACGAGATCCTGCTGGACCGAGCGGACGGAGGTCGTGACGTATTTCGCCTGCGCCCGGCGTTCAGGTATCTGGTCACGCCCGTTGATGTCGCGCAATTCGCGGTAGTCGATGACGCGATATTTGCCGCCGTCGCCATTCGACAATTCGGCCGGATAGGCGAACAGGGCGTCCTTGTAGGGTTTGAGGGTCAAGGTTTCGGCGGATGCGGGTGCCGGTGATAGGGTCAGCAGCGTAGAAATGGCCGCCGCCACGATCCTTCGTCGAGCGAAAACCTTCGGCAAAACCACCATCACCCCTGCAACACCCCACCCGCGCGGCTGAGCGCGTCGGGCGTATCCACGTCGATCGCCGCCGCCGCGCCGATTTCCACGTCGATCACGTCCAGCCCTTCGGCCTCGACCAGATGGCGCGCGCCGGTGTCGCCTTCCAGATGCGCAACCGCCGCAAACAGCGAGCGCGGCAGGATGACCGGGTTGCCGCGATGGCCTTCATGCGTAGCGCGCACCACAGATTTGCCCTGAGCGGCGCGGAATGCCTCGATCAGCCGGTCGAGGTCGGCGGTCGAGACGCCCGGCATATCGCCAAGCAGGATCATGGCGCCCGCTGCCTCGCCCGAAACCCTGGCGATGCCGGTCTTCAGCGACGACGACAGGCCGCTGGCGAAATCGGGATTGTCGGCGAAAGAAAGGTCCAGCCCGGCCAATGCTTCCTCCACCCGCTCATGCTGGTGGCCTGTGACGACGATGGTGCCCGATGCCTTCGAGGCCAGCGCGCATTCGGCTGCGCGGCGGATCAGCGGCTTGCCGTCGAAAGAGGCCAGAAGCTTGTTTGGCCCGCCCATGCGGCTGGAGCGCCCGGCGGCGAGCAGCACCACGGGCACTTGCGGGTGCAACGGCACCGGCAGCGGTTCGCGCGGCTGCGGGCGGGTCGGGATTTCCATCAAAAGCCCGCCGACGCCCATGCCGGCAATATCGTCGGCGGTGACGCCGATACCGGAAATCAGGCGGTCCAGCACCCAGTCGAAGCCGTTGGCCTTGGGGCTGCGCGCACAGCCCGGCGCGCCCAGCACCGGCTTGCCGTCGCGCTCGCCCAGCACGAACAGATTGCCCGGATCGACCGGCATGCCCGAGCGATAGACATGGCCGCCAGAGGCCTTGATGGCCGCGGGAATGACGTCGTCGTCGGGATCGCTCATGGCGGAAGCGCCGAACACCAGCACCATGTCGCTTTGGGGGCTGAGTTCCCGGATGGCCTTTTCCACGTCGGCAGCGACATGCGGCGTGCGCATTTCGGCCAGAACGGTGCTGCCGGAGCGCGCCAGCCGCTCCTCGGTCACGCGCAGCGCCTTGTCGAGCACGCTCATCTTGAGGCTGGGCAGCATGGTCTGCACGATGCCAACGGAGAATGGCTTGTAGGCGTGGACGGCAAAAGCCTGCCGGCTGCCGGCCAAATCGAGGATAGTGTCGATGACCGGTCTTGCGACGGCAAAGGGGATGATCTTGACCGTCGCCACCATTTGGCCCGCGATCACCGGCGCGAATTCGGCCAGCGTCGCCAGCGTCACATCGGGATCGACGCGGTTGACGGCATCGACCAGCGCCCTGTCGACGGTAAAGACCCCGTCGCCATCGGCAAAAATGTTGACGCGGCCGGTGGCGGCCGGCTTGGCTGTCGCCGCGGAAAAGCGCAACGCCTCGGCAATGTGGGCAGCGGCGTCGTTCTCCTCGACGTCGTCGGCATCGAGGACGGCGACTATGATCTCGTCAAAGCCCGCGGCGCGCAGGACTTCAACGTCCTCGCCCGTCAGCAGATGCGCCTTGCGGAAGCGCTTTTCGCCGGCAACCGTGGAATGCGCGAGGATCGAGCCTTCCGCCTCGCCGATGGCAACCGGCCCGAATTTCATGCCGCCTCTCCCTTCGCCGGCCGCTGCCCGTCGAGGCCGCGCGTGCGCAGCGCCCGGATCGCCTGCGCCAGCACGGCAACCGCGATTTCAGCCGGGCTGGCCGCACCGATATCGAGGCCGATCGGGGCGTGGATGCGCTCGATCTGTTCGGGCGTGGCACCCATCGCCAGCATGCGCTCGACGCGCTTGGCGTGCGTCTTGCGGCTGCCAAGCGCACCGATGTAGAAGCAGCCGGCATCAAGCCCGGCCTTCAGCGCGAAATCGTCGATCTTCGGATCGTGCGTAACGAGAATCAGTCCGGTGAAGGTGTCGAGCGGCCTGTGCTTCAGCACATCCTGCGGCCATTCGGCATGCAGCGTGATATCGGGAAACCGTTCCGGGCTGGCGAAGGCGGTGCGCGGATCGATGATCTCGACCGGAAAGCCGGCGATCTTGGCCATCGGCGCCAGCGCCTGGCTGATATGCACCGCGCCGATGATGACCAGGCGAGCATGCGGCAAATGGGCGTTGAGGAAATAGTTTTTGCCGCCGGCTTCGACCGTGCCCGACTTGCCGCTCTGGAACGCTTTTTTTACGGCCTCGCCAAGCTCGCCTTCGATGGCGTCGGCCTCGTGCACGATCCGGTCGCTGCCCTCGTCAAGGTCGGTAACCAGCATGACCGCGCGACGGGATCGGCGCTCGGCGTTGAGGGTTTTCAGCTTGGAAATATCCATCTTGGCACCATTTCAAAATACGTCAGGGCATGGCGAGAATCGGGAGATTCGAGAACCGGAGCGGAGCGTACATTCGGGTACGTGAGCACCGGAAGCGCAGAATATCGCGATTTGCAGTCCGCCCTCCCGCATTTTGCTCATCCCACCCGCTCCACATAAACCTTGATCGTTCCCCCGCACGACAAGCCGACCTGGATGGCGGTTTCGTCGGCTACGCCGAATTCCAGCATGCGCGGCTTGCCGCTTTCCAGCACTTCCATCGCCTCCGTCACCACCGCGCCCTCGACGCAGCCGCCGGAGACGGAGCCTTCGAAATTGCCTTCGGCGTCGATGACCAGATGGGAGCCGACCGGGCGTGGGGCGGAACCCCAGGTCTGCACCACGGTGGCGACGGCGACCTGCTTGCCGGCGTTCATCCAGCCTTCCGCGATCACCAGCGGATCGCGGGCTTCATCCAGGGCGTTTTCCATATTTTTCTACTCCAAAAATTATGCGACGCGCTTCGCATCCATCCAGCGGCGCGGATCGACGGAGCGCACCGATTTCTTGTCCAGTGAAGCGCACAGATCGGCCAGCGCATCGAGATTATGCACCGAACGGAACTCGTCGACATGCGGCAGCATGGCGCGCACGCCGCGCGCCTTTGGCTCGAACCCGTCGAAACGCAGCAGCGGGTTGAGCCAGATCAGCCGCCGGCAAGACTTGTGCAGACGCTCCGTCTCCTCCGACAGGCCATCGACATCGTCGCGTTCCAGCCCGTCGGTAATGAGAAGAACCACCGCGCCCTGCCCCAGCACGCGCCGCGACCACAGCCGGTTGAACTCGTAAAGCGTGTCACCGATGCGGGTGCCGCCCGACCAGTCCTTGACCGTCGCGGAACAATCGGCCAGCGCGTCGTCGGGATCGCGGTGGCGCATCTGGCGGGTCAAATTGGTCAGCCGTGTGCCGAAGACGAAGGTATGGACGCGCCGGCGCTTTTCGGTCAGCGCATGCAGGAAATGCAGGAAGATGCGGGTGTACTGGCTCATCGAGCCGGAAATATCGGCCAGCACGACCAGCGGCGGATGCACCTCGCGCACCGAGCGGAATTTCGGCAGGATCAGTTCGCCGCCGGTGCGCGCGGACGCCCGCATCATGGCGCGCGGATCGATGCGGCGGCCATGCGGATCGGGCTTGAAACGCCGCGTCGCGACCAGATCGAACGGCAGGCGCAGTTGCGAGATCGCCTTCCTGGCTTGCGCCATTTCGGCGGCATCCATCTGAGCGAAATCCTTGCCCCGCAAAACCTCATTACCGGAGAAAGTCAGCCGCGCATCGACCTCGATTTCGGGCACTTCGCGAATGGGCTGATTCTTCTGATGGCCCTCGAACAGCGCCTGACTGACGCGGTTTTCCGCCGCGCGCGGCTTGACCTGCTCGCGGTTGTCAGGAGCGACTGGCGAAAACATCGCCAGCATCTTTTCTATCAATTCTCGCGACTTCCAGTACAGGCGAAACGCCTCGTCAAAGGTGGCATGGTCCTCGTGGCGCGAAACCAGAACGGCGTGCAACGTCCAGTAAAAATCGTCGCGTGAGCCGATGCCGGCGGCCAGCACCGCCTCGATGGCGTCCTTGACCGAGGCCGGGCCGACCCGCATGCCCGCCTTGCGCAGCGCACGGGCGAAATAAACGATATTGTCGGCGATGCGGCCTTCGGGGGCGGCTTGCTTCGGATCAAGATGCTGCCCGGTCATCGCCTATTCCGCCGCTGCAAGCTCGGCCTTGACCTCGTCGAGGATGCGCCGGCCTTCGCCTTGTCCGATGCGGGCGATGTCGTCCTGGTATTTCAAGAGCACGCCGATGGTGTCGGAAACGGTTTCGGGGTCGAGCGCGATCTTGTCGAGTTCGGTCAGCGCGCCGGCCCAGTCGATGGTTTCGGCAACGCCGGGCACCTTGAACAGGTCGATCTGGCGCAAGCGCTGCACGAAGGAAACCACTTCGGCCGAAAGTCGGCTGTTGGCCTGCGGCACCTTCGTGCGCACGATTTCCAGTTCGCGCTGGGCGTCGGGATAATCGACCCAATGGTAGAGGCAGCGCCGCTTGAGCGCGTCGTGGATTTCGCGGGTGCGGTTGGTGGTGATGATGACGATGGGCGGTTCTTCCGCCTTGATCGTGCCCAGTTCCGGCACCGTGACCTGGAAATCGGACAGGATTTCCAGCAAAAACGCCTCGAACGCCTCGTCGGTGCGGTCGAGTTCGTCGATGAGGAACACCGGCGCCTCGCCCGCCTTGCCGGTCAGCGCATCGAGCACGGGGCGGCGAATCAGGTATTTTTCGGAAAAGACATTGCGTTCCATGGCGGAGCGTTCGACCTTGCCGGAGGCCTCCTCCATGCGGATCTCGATCATCTGCGCGGCATAATTCCACTCATAGACCGCCGACGAGATGTCGAGACCTTCATAGCATTGCAGCCGAATCAGACGCCGGCCAAGCGCCTGCGCCAGCACCTTGGCGATCTCGGTCTTGCCGACGCCCGCCTCGCCTTCGAGGAACAGCGGCCGCTTCATGCGCAGCGACAGGAACAAAACGGTCGCCAGCGAGCGGTCGGCCACATAATCCGCGCCGGTCAGAAGAGCGAGTGTCTCGTCGATCGACTGCGGTACGCCACGCGGTCTGGATTCGGTCATTTCTTCTCCCGGACGCCGTCCTACAGGACGTGATAGTCCCGGCCATGATAGATCAGCGGCTTGAGGTTATCCCCGGTGCGCAGGCCTGTCACCTTGCCAAAAAGCACACGATGAGTCGCCAGGTCCTTGGTGTCGATCACTTCGCAGTCGAACGCGACAAGTGCGTCAGCCAGGGTGGGCACGCCGGTCGAAATGGTGTCCCATTTGCCGAGCGCGAAGCGCTCTTCCATCGACAGGCCGGTAATGCCCGAAAAGCCGACCGACAGCGCCTTGTGGTGCGAGGACAAGGTGTTGAGCGCGAAGCAACCGTTCTGCACGAACAACTCGTTTTTGGCATTCTCGCGGTTCAGGCAGACAAGGATGGTCGGCGGCGCATCCGATACCGAGCAGGCGGCGATCACCGTGGTCCCGCGCTTTCCGGCCGGGCCATCGGTCGTCACAATGTGGACGTGGCCGGCAAACAGGCTCATTGCGTCGCGATAAGCCTGCGGCCCTATGTCATTCTTTTTCAGCATTAACGATTACCCAAGGCCACGAACCCTACCGCTATATATGGACGGATGGCGCGGGCGGCAAGCAAACTGCGCATATGGTAAAGCAACATTGCCGTGTTGCACGAGGGCGAGCCAGCCTTTAGGGCTGGATCGGAATTCAGCTATCGGCATGAAGCGGTGAGGCGGATGAACACCGGTGCGAAAAGGGTTTTTACACCCGGATGCGATTAACGATCCCCACATTGGCTGTCATAGCCGGATTTTTGCTGACAGCGGGCGCGCAGGCTGAGCCGCTCGCCATCGGCGTGGCCGCTCCAATTTCCGGTTCATCCGCGCCGCTTGGCCAACAGGTCGTGGCCGGAGCGACGCTGGCCGCCAAGGCGAACGGCGCTTCGCTTACCGTTGCCGATACCGCCTGCTCGGCGGATGGCGGAACGGACGCCGCCAAAAAATTCGTTGCGGCCAAGGTCGGCGTCGTCGTCGGCTTCCTGTGCACGGAAGCCATCGAAGCGGCCCTGCCCGTGCTGAAGGACGCCGGCATACCGGTCGTCACCGTCGGCGTGCGCACCGACAGCCTGACCGATGGGCGTGAAAAAACCGGCTGGCCGGTGTTCCGGCTCGGGCCTCGTGGCGACGACGAGCGCAATGCCACTGCCGCACTCCTGACAAAATTTTGGAGCGGCGAACTGTTCGCCATCGTCGATGACGGCACCATCTATGGCCGCGAACTGGCCGAAACGCTGCGCGCCGTGGCCGAACAGGCCGCGCTGAAGCCGGTGTTCATGGATAATTTCCGACCGCAGATGGACAACCAGATCGGGTTGATCGGACGGTTGAAGAAAGCGGGCGCGACGCGCGTATTCGTCGGCGGCGACGGCTCCGATGTGGCGGTGATGGGCCGCGACGCAGCCAAGCTTGACGCCAACATAGTGTTCGCCGGCGCGGAGGCGCTGCGCGCCGACCACGACGATTTGCCCTATGCGCCCGGCACGCTGATGATCGCGCCGCCCGAATGGGCGGAAATGGCCGACAAACCCGTGCTGGACGCGTTCGCCGCCGCCGATATTATCCCGGAAGGCTACGTGCTGCCGGCTTATGCCGCGGTGCAGATCGCCGTGGCGGCGGATGCAGCGGCGCAAGGCTCGGCCAGAAGAATCACCGATTTGCTGGGCAGCCAGGACTTTTCGACCGCCATCGGGCCGATCCGCTTTAATGAAAAAGGCGACCTGTCGCAGAACCCCTATCGGCTGTTCCGCTTCGACGGGACGCGCTTCGTGCCGGTGGAGGCAAACTGATGATTCGGGCCGGTCCCAGAAATCTCATCACCGACGTTGCCGGCCTGCAGGTCGGCAACGCTTCCGACCCACGACTGAAATCGGGCGTCACCGTCATTTTGTGCGACGAACCGGCCACGGCCGGCGTGCAGGTGCTGGGCGGAGCGCCGGGCACGCGCGAAACCGATCTGTTGGAGCCGCACAACACGGTCGAGGCAATCCATGCCGTCGTGCTGTCGGGCGGTTCGGCATTCGGGCTCGATGCCGCGTCGGGCGCTCAGGCGCGGTTGCGCGAGCGGGGAGTAGGTTTCGAGGTCGGCGGCTTTCGCGTGCCGATCGTGCCGGCGGCGATCCTGTTCGACCTCAAGAATGGCGGCGACAAGGAATGGGGCCGCTACCCGCCCTATCGCGAATTGGGGTATGAGGCCGCGTGCAATGCAAGCACGGATTTTGCTATCGGAACAGCGGGTGCCGGCACCGGCGCGCTGACGGCCGGCCTCAAGGGCGGGCTGGGTTCGGCTTCGAGTGTGCTTGCCGGCGGTGTTACCATCGGGGCGCTGGTCGCGGTCAACCCGGTCGGCTCGGTCACGGTCGGCAAAACACGGCATTTCTGGGCCGCGCCCTTTGAGATCGGCACCGAATTCGGCGGGCTTTCCTACCCGTCGCCCATGCCTGACGATGCGAAAAACGTGATCCTGAAATTTCGCGACAAGCGATTCTGGGACACCACCCAGTCCGGGACGCAATCGGGCGCAAACACCACGATTGCCGTCATCGCCACCGATGCCGTGCTGAGCAAGGCGGCGGCCAAGCGGCTGGCCATGGCAGCCCATGACGGGTTCGTGCGCGCCATCTGGCCAACGCACACGCCGTTCGACGGCGACCTGGTCTTTGCGCTGGCGACAGGCAAAAGCGGCATCGTGCTATCGGAAAACGATGCCATTGACCTCTATGCGCAGGCCGGAGCCACGATGGCGCGCGCCATCAGCCGCGGCGTATTTTCCGCCACGGCCGATGAAAACGATTTGTTTGCGGTGTGGTCGTCGCGGTGAGCGCGGCCGATCAGGTCCGGTCGGATTTTTCTTCCTCGAACTCGTTCGCCACGACATCGGAATTGGCAGAAAGGCGTACCTTGTCGCCCTCGACTTCTGCGATCAGACTGGCTGGAATATAGTGGTGATGGCCCTTGTGACTGCCCTGCCCGCTGTCTTGCCGCGTCAGCTTGATCCTGTCGCCCTCGATATGGTCCACGGTGCCGACATGGACGCCGTCGGCGCCGATTACTTCCATACGCTCGCGGATTTTCGATGTATCGGTCATGATGGTTCTCCGTTGGAATTCCGCAAGTCAACGGATGATGCTGGAATTGGATGCATGGAAATAGTGTGGAACCGCTAGTTCGATCCGCCGGGGAAGCCCGCCTTGCGCCTGGCAGGCGCGGCCGCTTGCGAACAGCGATAGGGCGGGCGCTGCCCTCGCTTTCCACAGCCTTGTTCGGCGCGGTGCTATGGGCGGCCGCGATGGGCGCCAGCGCGTTGACCGTCCTGCTGATGGACGACTGGCAGACATTGGCGAACATCCGCTTTCTTGCGCTGTTGTTTGCGGCAGGCGGGGCGCTCGCCTTCCCGTCTGGCCTGTTTTTTGCACGGCTGATCTCTGCCGGCAGAGGCAGCGAAACCGCCTTCGCGGCGGCATTCCTGTCGCTGCTGGTCTGTACCGTGGCCATTACCTGCGGCCTGTATGCCCTGCAATACCGCCTCTATTATGCCGAATGGCATGCGCCGGCCCTTTCCTTCGTCTGGTTCCTGGAGATGGTATTCACAGCCGTGGCGGCAGCGGCTCAATTCGCTGTCCTGGGCGTTCGCCTGTATTTCCCCGTCGGTTTCATCGCGCTTTTTGCGGCCGGCATCTGGTTTGCGCGCCAGCCGCGTTGAGCATTTTGCTCCCCTCTGATAGGACGCGGCCACGATCCCTCCACCAAGGACACGCCCGCCATGATCCCTCGCTATTCGCGGCCCGAAATGGTCGCCATCTGGTCACCGGAAACGCGCTTCCGCATCTGGTTCGAGATCGAGGCGCATGCCTGCGACGCATTGGCCGAACTCGGCGTGATCCCCAAGGAAGCGGCAAGGACGATCTGGGAGAAGGGCGGGGCCGCGGTATTCGATGTTGCCCGCATCGACGAGATCGAAAGCGTCACCAAGCATGACGTCATCGCCTTCCTGACGCATCTGGCCGAATTTGTCGGGCCGGATTCGCGCTTCATCCACCAGGGCATGACCTCGTCGGACGTGCTAGACACCTGCCTGGCCGTGCAAATGACGCGGGCCGCCGACCTTCTGCTGGCCGATATCGACGGCCTACTGGCGGCGCTGAAGCGGCGCGCCTTCGAGCACAAGGACACCGTCACTATCGGCCGCAGCCACGGCATCCACGCGGAACCGACCACCTTCGGCGTCAAACTGGCGCAAGCCTATGCGGAGTTTTCCCGCGCCCGCGAGCGGCTGGTTCACGCGCGCGAAGACATCGCCACCTGCGCGATTTCCGGGGCTGTCGGCACTTTCGCCAATATCGACCCTTATGTGGAGGAGCATGTCGCTGCAAAACTCGGTCTGAAGCCGGAGCCGGTGTCGACGCAGGTGATCCCGCGCGACCGCCACGCCATGTTCTTCGCCACGCTCGGCGTCATCGCCTCTTCCATCGAGCGGCTTTCCATCGAAGTTCGCCATTTGCAACGTACCGAGGTGCTGGAAGCGGAAGAGTATTTCGCGCCGGGCCAGAAAGGCTCGTCGGCCATGCCGCACAAGCGCAACCCGGTGCTGACCGAAAACCTGACCGGCCTAGCCCGCATGGTGCGCTCCTACGCCCTGCCGGCCATGGAAAACGTGGCGCTGTGGCACGAGCGCGACATTTCGCATTCCTCGGTCGAACGCATGATCGGGCCGGACGCGACGGTGACGCTCGATTTCGCGCTGGCGCGGATGACCAGCGTCATCGACAAACTGCTGGTCTATCCCGACAACATGCTGAAGAACATGAACAAGTTCCGCGGCCTCGTGCATTCGCAGCGCGTGCTGCTGGCGCTGACTCAGGCCGGCGTTTCCCGCGAGGACTCCTACCGGCTGGTGCAGCGCAATGCCATGAAGGTATGGGAGCACGGCGCTGATTTCCTTGAGGAACTGCTGGCCGACAAGGAAGTGACGGCCGCCCTGCCCGAAGCCAAAATCCGCGAGAAATTCGACCTCGGCTATCACACCAAGCATGTCGATACGATTTTCAAGCGGGTGTTCGGGGAAGCGTAGGCCTCCGTCGCATTTGGTGGAAGCGTCGCGGCATCAAAGGCAGCAAAACCGGCTCAGGAAATTCAGCTTGAGTAAAACCTCAAGCCGCCTTGTCCGGCACCGTGCGAATAACCGTCCCCCAAGGGTCCTGGGACGTCGATGCGCTTGTCGCGTTGGCCGAGCGCATCTCGACCCATGACAGGCCGGTTCGGCCTGCATCGCGCGGTCCTGCGCCGGCGCTGTGCCAGGTGTTGGCGCCGATGTGGTGATGATAACCACCCGAGGACAGGAACACCGCCTGCGAGCCGTATTTCGCCGCCGTGTCGAAGTTGAACTGCTCGTGCCACCACGCTTCCGCCGCGCGCGAGTCGCCGACGCGCAGGTGGACATGGCCGACCACGGTGTTTTCAGGCGCGCCCTGCCAGCCGGCGTCTCCGGCCGGGACCGAGCCGACGACGCCCGGAATATCCATGCGGTCGGTCGCCATGGCGACCTGCCCGTCGGTCCATTTCCAGCTTTCATGCGGTCGGTCGACGTAAATTTCGATGCCGTTGCCTTCGGGGTCGGTCAAATAGAGCGCTTCGCTGACGATATGGTCCGAGGCGCCCTCGATCTGGATTTTTTCCGCGATGGCGTGGTTGATCCAGCGGCCGAGATCGGCACGCTCCGGCAGCAGGAACGCGGTGTGGAACAGGCCGGCGCTGCGCGGATCGTCCGGCTTGGCGGCGGGGTCGTTTTCAATGACCAGCAACGGCCGGTTGGCCGCACCCAGCGTAATAGACCCGGCGTCGCGGGAAAGCTCCTGCAGACCGACGACGCTGCGGTAGTAGGCGGCGAGCGCGTCCGCGTCGCGGGCTTTCAGGCCGACGCGTGAAACGCTCACCGGGGTCGTGGCGGCAAAAGGCAGTTTGTCCATGTCAGGCTCCATTGGCGCGGCACCCGCTTATGCTTCCGTGATCGGAAAGCCGGCGCTGCCGGGGGTTGTTCGTCGTGTCGAACGCATTGTCGTCGTTGGCAACGAGCGCTCGTTTGTCTGCCTGAAGATCGGTGATCGCCATCGTTCACACAAGACAGCAAAAATCGAACATGGTGTTCACAATTCCGTACCGACGCTGGTGCCTCGCCCGTTGCAAGCGGCGGCGCGGCTCGCTACATGCGAAGCATGAAAGTCAAGGACGCAGATATCCTCATCGTGCCGGGCTATACCAATTCCGGCCCCGACCACTGGCAGACCCGCTGGGAAGGCAGGTTGTCGAGCGCGCGGCGCGTGGAACAGGCCGAATGGTCGAAGCCGGTGCGCGCGGACTGGGTGGCCAATGTGGCGAAGGCGGTGAACGCCGCGGAAAAGCCAGTCGTCCTCATCGCCCACTCGCTGGGCGTACCGGCGGTGATCCAGGCCATTCCGGAATTCGTGAAGCCGATCGCTGGCGCATTCCTGGTGGCGGTTCCCGATGTCGCCAATCCGAAACTTAGGCCGAAGCATTTGATGACCTTCGGCCCCTATCCGCTCGAAAAACTGCCGTTTCCATCCATGCTGATCGCCAGCCGCAACGATCCGTTCTGCGTCTTCGACGTAGCGGAAAACCTTGCTTCAACATGGGGATCGCTGCTGATCGACGCGGGCGAAGCCGGCCACATCAACGCCGATTCCGGCCACGGCCCATGGCCGGAAGGATCGATGACCTTCGCCAGCTTTCTGAGCAAGCTTTAGGGTTCAGCCAACACCCCTCATCCGTCTCGCCGCTACGCGTCGATCCACCACCCTGGGCGAGTCACGGGCCTCGCCCGCCCTTCGGCCCCACAAGGGGAGAAGGCAAGACTGGCGCGCGATTCTATTCCTTCTCCCCTTGTGGGAGAAGGTGGCGCCGCAGGCGACGGATGAGGGGTGCTGGACGAAACGCGCGCAACATCACGCGCTCAACGAACTACGCGTCGATAGACGCTCTCACATTGGCGAGCGCGCTTTTTGCGCCGGCCGCGATCAGGCTGTGTTCGGAACCGAAGGCAAGCAGCCGGTAGCCCATCTTCACCATGCGTCCCGCAATCGCCGGGTCCATGATGTAGATCGCGGCGTATTTGTCGGCCTTGCGGGTGCGTTCGACAATGGACTGGACCGCCCCCATCATGTCCTCAAGCGTCGAATCGACCTGGCCGCCATTCGTCCAGGCGATGGAGAAATCGGAGGGGCCGACGAAAATCCCGTCTATGCCGGGCACGTCGAGGATGTCGTCGAGCGCATCCAGCGCCGCGCGGGTCTCGATCATGGCGAAGGCCAGCGTGCGCTGGTTGCTTTCATGCAGCCATTCGGCCTGGCTTCCCTTGCCGTGGCGCGGGAAGGCGTAGGTCGGCCCCCACGAACGCTGCCCAAGCGGCGGATATTTCATCGCCGTCGCGAAGGCTTTTGCATCGGCGACCGAATTCACCATCGGCGCAATCACCGCCTCAGCACCGAAATCGAGCGCGCGGCTGGCCATGTCGAAGCGGCCGACGGGAATGCGCACCAGCGCCGGCTTGCCTGCCGCCTGGATGGGCGC
Source organism: Mesorhizobium sp. A623 (assembly GCF_054489405.1). Classification (NCBI taxonomy): domain Bacteria; kingdom Pseudomonadati; phylum Pseudomonadota; class Alphaproteobacteria; order Hyphomicrobiales; family Phyllobacteriaceae; genus Mesorhizobium; species Mesorhizobium sp. A623. Next base: position 132,633 of record NZ_JBTMXB010000009.1, on the reverse strand, counting down.
GATGCAGCGCAAGACGCTGTCCTCGCCGTGGCCGCCATGCTGCATGTCGAGCGTGACCGCATCGAAGCCTTGCCTGGCGACGATCTCGACCGTCAAGGCATCCGGCACGCCCGACCAGGCCGTGCATAGCGTTTCATCGGCAGACAGACGGGCCTTCAGGGGCATGACAATTCCTCGCTCATCGATTCCAGCATCACCCGGAAACCGCTGGAAAGGCAAAGAAAACCGTCCGCGAGAAGCGGACGGTCGATTGGTCCAGCGATTGCGCCTTATGCGGCCTTAGCTGTTCTTGACCTGCTCGGCAGCGGTTGCCATCAGTTCGTCCATGGTACGGCGGATCTGATGGTCGGACTGTTCGACGCCGGCTGCATCGAAATCCTTGCGGACCTTGCGAAACACGTCATGGTCGCCGGCTTCCTCGAAGTCGGAATTGATCACTTCCTTGGCATAGGCATCAGCATCGGCCCCGCTCTTGCCGAGCTTTTCGGCGGCCCACAGGCCAAGCAACTTGTTGCGGCGTGCTACGGCGCGGAATTTCTGCTCCTCGTCCAGCGCGAACTTGCGCTCGAACCCTTCCTGACGGTCTTTCATGTTGCTCATGGGGTGGCCCTCCGGGTCAAAATGCCGATTCGATGACGATAGATATGTGTACCTTATGCACAAACCAAAAGGGCAACGATCGGTCAATATGTTCCGTCAGCAAGAAGCCGTGAAAGCGGTGGTCGAGCGGATTTGCCGATTGAGCAAACGGCGCGTTTGCGATAGACCCCGGATTGAAACTTTCCGCCGCAGCCTTAGTTCATGCAGGGCGCTACGCAGATTGCCGAGTGCCCGCTCAGATTTCAGAGAAAATTCATATGAAAAATCGCCGCCGCATTTATGAAGGCAAGGCCAAGATCCTCTATGAAGGGCCGGAACCGGGAACCCTTATCCAGTTCTTCAAGGACGATGCGACCGCCTTCAATGCCAAGAAGCACGAAATCGTCGACGGCAAGGGCGTGCTCAACAACCGCATCTCAGAGCACATCTTCAACCATCTCAACCGCATGGGCATCCCGACCCACTTCATCCGCCGGCTCAACATGCGCGAGCAGCTGATCAAGGAAGTCGAGATCATCCCGCTGGAAGTCGTGGTGCGCAACGTTGCCGCCGGCTCGCTGGCCAAGCGCCTCGGCATCGAGGAAGGCACCGTGCTGCCGCGCTCGATCATCGAGTTCTACTACAAGGCCGATGCGCTGGACGACCCGATGGTCTCCGAAGAGCACATCACCGCCTTCGGCTGGGCCTCGCCGCAGGAACTGGACGACATCATGGCGTTGGCCATCCGCGTCAACGACTTCCTTTCCGGCCTGTTCATGGGCGTCGGCATCCAGCTCGTCGATTTCAAGATCGAATGCGGCCGCCTGTTCGAGGGCGACATGATGCGCATCGTGGTGGCCGACGAGATTTCGCCCGACAGCGCCCGGTTGTGGGACGTGGCGACGCAGGACAAGCTCGACAAGGACCGCTTCCGCCGCGACATGGGCGGGCTGGTCGAAGCCTATCAGGAAGTGGCCCGCCGCCTCGGCATCATGAACGAGAACGAGCCGCCGCGCCCGAGCGGGCCGGTGCTGGTCGCCTCGACCGACGGCCCGAAAGGCAAGCCGCACTGATAATTTTTGCGCGTAAAATGCAGGAGCACCGCGTCAAGTGATAAAAGCCCGCGTCACCGTAACCCTCAAGAATGGCGTGCTGGACCCGCAAGGCAAGGCGATCGAGCATGCCCTGTCCGGTCTCGGCTTCGACGGCGTCGGCCAGGTCCGGCAGGGCAAGGTGTTCGACCTCGAGCTTGCCGCCACCGACAAGGCCAAGGCCGAAGCCGACCTGAAAGCCATGTGCGACAAGCTGCTGGCCAATACGGTGATCGAGAATTACGCGGTGGAGATCGCCTGAGGTGAAATCAGCCGTTGTCCTCCTCCCTGGCCTCAACCGCGACCGCGACCTGATCGCGGCGCTGACCAAGATTTCCGGCACGCCGCCGCTCACCGTGTGGCAGACCGACACGGAAATTCCCGATGTCGACCTCATCGCCATTCCCGGCGGCTTTTCCTATGGCGACTATCTGCGCTGCGGCGCGATTGCGGCGCGCATGCCGGTCCTCAAGGCCGTCGCCGAAAAAGCGGCCAAGGGCGTCATGGTCATCGGCGTCTGCAATGGCTTCCAGATCCTGGTCGAAGCCGGCCTGCTGCCCGGAGCGCTAATGCGCAACGCCTCGCTCAAATTCGTCTGCCGGCAGGTGAAGCTGCAAATCGCCAACGCCAACACCGCCTTTACCCGCAACTACCAGCCGGGCCAGGTCATCTCCTGCCCGGTCGCGCATCACGACGGCAATTATTTCACTGATGCCGAGACGCTTGCCCGCATCGAAGGCGAAGGCCAGGTGGTGTTCCGCTATGCCGAAGGCACCAACCCCAATGGCTCGATCAACGACATTGCCGGCATCGTCAATGCGCGCGGCAACGTGCTTGGCCTGATGCCGCATCCGGAAAACCTGATCGAAGCGGCCCATGGCGGTTCGGACGGACGCGCGCTGTTTGAAAGCGCGCTTGGCATCGCCGCCTGACCGCATCGCCCTTATTCATCCCTTCAAGAGACGGTACGGACGCATGAATACACTTTCAGCCATCGCCCGCGCCGCGCTCCTGGCTGTTGCCGGCCTGGCGCTGGCCTCGTGCCAGTCGGGCACCAAGACGCCTGCGGCCAGTTCGGGCAAAAGCGCATCGCTGAAAGCCATGGAACAGGTGGCGATTGCCGCGCACCGATGTTGGATCGCCTCGAAGGACCCCGCCTTCAAGGCCTACAGCATGGCCAACGAACTGAACAATTTCGGCGGCACGCCGCGCTTCCTGCTGGTGCCGGCCAAGCATTATGGCGGAAAGCCGCTGCTCGTGGTGCAGGCTACCGGTAGTTCGAGCCGCGTCGAGGTGTTCGGCCCCTTGATGAGCGAGCCGCTGGGCGGGCGCATCGGCTCCGACATCGCCCGCTGGCAGAGCGGCAGCAGTGACTGCGGTGCGACCGTATAGCTCTTTCCGCACGGGCCTGATGCTTTCGGCGCACCGGCCCGCAACAGCTTTACCAGCGTAAAAGGCGTTTGCCGACTTCCCGAATCAACGCTGTTGAGTGCAAATCCGTATCGGGGTTTGCTGGTTAGGGTTTGCAAGTGGCGTCCAAACAGACCATTCATCCGAAAGCTGTGCCGTGGCTGACCGCCGGGGCAATGCTGTTCGGCGTCGGATTGCTGATCGGATGGTGGTATCAGCCTTACCCTGAACTCATCGCCACCGTTTTCAGCGAGAACGGCCCGGTCGAGACGCTTGAGATGGTCGCACTGACGTCGGCGGCAGCGTTGTTCGTCTTTCGCGCGGCACGTTCCAACGACCCGATCGGCACGATGTGCATTCCAATCGCCCTGGTTTTGGCGAGCGCGATCGTGCGCGAAACACCACGCTGCGACAGTTCATTCTACGATGGCGGCATGTGCTTTCCCGATCAGCAATGGAAAAACGTTACCATAGGGCTATTCTTGACCATCGCGGCCATCGCGCTGTTCATCAGACGACGGCACTTTTTCGCCGTGTTCTCGATCCAGAGAATCCATGTGTTCTGGCCGATCTGGATTTCGGCCCTGCTCCTCATCAGCGCGGAGATCAGCGAAAGGTACGGCGTGATGGGCACGGAAGAAGTGGTGGAGTTTTTCGCCTATTTTTATCTGGCGTGCTTCGGCGTCTGGATGCAGCGGAATACATGACGGGACAAACGCCCCTGCGGGTCGGTTTCAGTCATTTCTCCAGCCATCGGGGGTGTATCCGCCCGGCGCATACGCTATGAGGACGCGGACACACAAGCTGGACGCGACCCTTGCGATGACGATTTCCAATACTCTCCCGATCACCCCTGAACTGATCGCCGCGCACGGGCTGAAACCCGACGAATACCAGCGCATCCTCGATCTGGTCGGGCGCGAGCCGACCTACACCGAGCTTGGCATTTTTTCGGCCATGTGGAACGAGCACTGTTCCTACAAATCATCTAAGAAATGGCTGCGCACGCTGCCCACCACCGGCGACGTGGTCATCCAGGGGCCGGGCGAGAATGCCGGCGTGGTCGATATCGGCGACGGTGACTGCGTCGTCTTCAAGATGGAGAGCCACAATCACCCGTCCTATATCGAGCCCTATCAGGGGGCGGCGACCGGCGTCGGCGGCATCTTGCGCGATGTGTTCACCATGGGCGCGCGGCCGATCGCGGCGATGAACGCGCTGCGCTTTGGTGCGCCCGATCATCCCAAGACGAAACATCTGGTGGCGGGCGTCGTTTCCGGCGTTGGCGGCTACGGCAACGCGTTTGGCGTGCCGACGGTCGGCGGCGAGGTCAATTTCGATGCGCGCTACAACGGCAATATTTTGGTCAACGCCTTTGCGGCGGGCCTAGCCAAGACCAACGCCATCTTCCTGTCGGAAGCAAAGGGCGTCGGCCTGCCGGTGGTCTATCTCGGCGCCAAAACCGGCCGCGACGGTGTCGGCGGCGCGACCATGGCTTCGGCCGAATTCGACGACAAGATCGACGAGAAGCGCCCGACCGTTCAGGTCGGCGATCCCTTCACCGAAAAATGCCTGCTCGAAGCCAGCCTCGAACTGATGGCGTCGGGCGCGGTCATCGCCATCCAGGACATGGGCGCTGCCGGCCTGACCTGCTCGGCGGTGGAAATGGGCGCCAAGGGCGATCTCGGTATCCTGCTTGACCTCGACACCGTGCCGGTGCGCGAAGAACGCATGAGCGCCTACGAGATGATGCTTTCCGAAAGCCAGGAACGCATGCTGATGGTGCTGCGCCCTGAAAAGGAAGCGCAAGCCAAGGCCATCTTCGTCAAATGGGGCCTGGATTTCGCCATCGTCGGCAAGACCACCGACGATCTGCGTTTTCGCGTCACGCATCAGGGCGAGGTAGTCGCCAATTTGCCGATCAAGGATCTGGGTGACAAGGCCCCCGAATACGACCGACCATGGGTCGAACCGAAGAAGCCGGCACCGCTCGCCGCCGACGACGTGCCGCAGGCCGATGTCGCCGATGCGCTGCTGAAGATGCTGAACGGACCGGACCTCTCCTCGCGGCGCTGGGTTTGGGAGCAGTATGACACGCTGATTCAGGGCAATTCGCTGCAACTGCCCGGCGGCGACGCCGGCGTGGTGCGCGTCGAGGGCCATCAGACCAAGGCGCTGGCGTTCTCCTCCGATGTGACGCCGCGCTATTGCGAGGCCGATCCGTTCGAAGGCGGCAAGCAGGCGGTGGCCGAATGCTGGCGCAATCTGACCGCGACCGGTGCGCTACCGCTGGCGGCCACCGACAATTTGAATTTCGGCAACCCGGAACGGCCTGAAATCATGGGGCAACTGGTTGCCGCGATCAAAGGCATCGGCGAAGCCTGCCGCGCGCTCGACTTCCCGATCGTGTCGGGCAACGTCTCGCTCTACAACGAGACCAACGGTCAGGGCATCCTGCCGACCCCAACCATCGGCGGCGTCGGTCTCATCGACGACTGGGCGCATATGGCGCGCGTCGGCTTTGCCGGCGAGGGCCAGACGATCCTGCTCGTCGGCGCGCCGGATTGGTTGGGTGCGCATCTCGGCCAGTCGATCTATATGCGCGACATTCATGGTCGCGCCGACGGTCCGCCGCCGCCGGTCGATCTCGCGCATGAGAAGAAGGCCGGCGATTTCGTGCGCGGCCTGATCCGCTCCGGCCAGGCAACCGCCGTCCACGACCTGTCCGATGGCGGGCTGGCCGTGGCGCTTGCCGAAATGGCGATGGCGTCGGGCATCGGCGCGGTCGTCGACCAGTTCAACGACGGCGATCCGATCCCGCAATTCTTCGGCGAGGATCAGGGCCGCTATCTGGTGACTCTGGCCTTCCCGGCGACTGACGCACGTTTCGAAGCGCTGCAGGCGCAGGCCCGGGAACTGGGCATATCCGCTCCGCAAATCGGCACGTCCGGCGGCAGCGAATTGAAACTCGGCAATGCGCGTGCGATACCTGTCGGCGAACTGACCACAGCTCACGAATCATGGTTCCCCCGCTTCATGGGAACCTGAGCAAGGAACAAAAAGCATGGCCATGGACGCGCACGACATCGAAAAAATGATCAAGGAAGGCATTCCGGACGCCCAGGTGACGATCCGCGACCTTGCCGGCGATGGCGAGCATTATGCGGCGGAAGTGGTGGCGGAAAGCTTTCGCGGCAAGAGCCGCGTGCAGCAGCACCAGATGGTCTATGAGGCGTTGAAGGGCAATATGGGCGGCGTGCTGCATGCGCTGGCGCTACAGACCAGCGCGCCGGACTGACAGCTTAACCCCGACTGACCCGCTACGGAGCGGCCGATCCGATGGCGCCGTCCTGCCCAAGCGGCGCCATACGATCAGGGCTGAACCCGGCGAAATCGCTTGCAGGAAACGGCCCTGCGGTCATCAGGCTGAAATCGTAGGCCGCGCGCCGGTCCGGCCCCAGCACATACTGCCTGTGCATGCGCAGGAAGTCCCGCTTGATCCTGTTATGGCGCTCGGGCGTGAGCATGTGCTTGAAGCGGATGAACAGGATGCGCGCCTGCGGCAATTCCGCGAAGGCTGCCGCTTCCACGACCTTGGCCCGATAGAAGTTGATCACATCGGTCAGGCACTGCACGTCCAGCCAGAAAATATCGGGACAGCGCGCGATGACGCCGACGCGGCGACGCAACACTTTTGCGGGTTTCAGCACCGAACATTGCAGGACCGCGCCACCGAGCGTTGCGAAAACGACGGTCTTGCCGGCGAGAATGTCCGGCTCCCGTTCCAGCAGCGCACCGATGACATGCACGGCGACGGATGATCCCATGCTGTGCGACGTGACCAGATATTCGTCCGCCGCCTCTCGAAAGGCCGCGCGGGCGGCGGCAACGCATTCTTCCAGCCGGGCGTTTGCGGCTGCATCATCCATGCAGGCAAGCGAAACCGCCAGCCCCCAATCGTCGAACTGGTGCAGCGCGTGCATACGCTCAGCCCAGGGCAGGAAAAGCCTGAAGAATATCAGCAGGGCCGCAGGCAGGCTCCAGATGAAATTCCACACCGGCAAGCCGAACAGGACGGGCAGCGATGCGGCGCCCATGAGCGCGGCAAAGCCGGCTGCGACGAACAGGAACGGAAACAGGAAGAACAGCCCGAAGCGCCAGGCGTGGCGAAAATAGCCGACCAACCCGCCATGCCAGACCACCCGCACGGCACTGCGATAGCCCGCGGCCAGCCGGGCAAGCGGCGATCTGGCCTTCAGCGTGGCGATCAGGCCATCGTGATCGAAAAGATGGACATGGCTTTCCGTGCGCCAATCCGGCCCCGACGCCTGGACCGAAAAGGCCGGCGCATTCTTGTCGCCACCGAGCGGTCCGGCCTCGATCCGGCAATTCCAAACCTGGGCGCTTTGCATGGCCGAGCGCGCGTAGCGGCTACGATGCGCCTCGGCATCCAGCGGCTCGAAGCCCGGAAAATGCAAAACAACCCTTTTCCTGATCTCGGGCCTTTTCCTGATCTCGGGCATCCGTCTCTTCTTGTCTCGGGTATCGGCAAAAGCGCCTCAGAACCGCCGCATGCGCGGAATTTTCTCGAAGATTCCCAAACGCGCCGCGTTCGCTATCTCGCCTCTTTCGCGGTCGAAAGCAACGGCCGGCGGCGCGGCGCGATGCCGGAGAAAACGGCATGATCACCTATCGCGGAAACCCTGCCCGCGTCCGCCACCAATCGCCGCATCGCCCGACTCTTCAGCTATTTTGATCGAGCTATTGGCAAAACACTATGGAAATACCCTGCCTGCATGTTATCTAGGGGGCAACAATGCGGTTCGGACCTTGAATCCGGATAACAAGGGAATTTCGATATGAGCGCCATCAACGATTACATCAACAGCGAAGTGAAGAGCAGCGACGTGGTGCTGTTCATGAAGGGTACGCCCGGCTTCCCGCAATGCGGCTTTTCCGGCCAGGTCGTGCAGATTCTCGACCACATCGGAGCTGACTACAAGGGCGTCAACGTGCTCGATTCGGCCGAACTGCGGCAGGGCATCAAGGAATACTCCAACTGGCCGACCATTCCGCAGCTCTATGTAAAGGGCGAATTCGTAGGCGGCTGCGACATCGTGCGCGAGATGTTCCAGGCTGGCGAATTGCAGTCGTTCCTCGTTGAAAAGGGCGTCAGCGTCAAAGGCGCCGCCTGAACATTGCATGATCGGGCCGCCCCGCCCGATTGCCACTTCGCTTCCCCTGCAGGGGACAACAGACAACGATGCGCCGGCCAACCGGCGCATTTTCGTTTGAACGATCGGACCCGTCATGGATCAACGACCGCACGCGCCGAAGCAGGACATGATACTGCCTATCCCGCGCTGGGAATTCATCGCGCTGTGCGCAGCGTTGATGGCGCTCAACGCGCTGGCCATCGACATCATGCTGCCCGGCCTCCAGCAGATGGGCGCGGCGCTCGGTGTCGAGAACGCCAACCATCGCCAGTATATCATCACGGCCTACATTCTCTCGTTCGGCATCGCGCAACTGGCGTTCGGTCCTGTCTCCGACCGTTTCGGGCGGCGCGGCCCGCTGCTGGTCGGCCTCGTCATCTACATCGTCTCGGCCATCGCGGCTTCGGTCGCGCCGGATTTCGCCACCCTTCTTCTCTGCCGGTTCATGCAGGGCATCGGCGCAGCGGCCACCCGCGTCATCTCGGTCTCCATCATCCGCGACTCGTTCGGCGGGCGGCGCATGGCGGAAATCATGTCGCTGGTGTTCATGGTGTTCATGGCTGTGCCCGTTGTCGCGCCGGGGCTCGGCCAGATCATCATGATCTTCCTGTCATGGCACTGGATCTTCGTCGCCATGGGCGTCGGAGCGTTCGTCGTCACGGCATGGGCCTTCTTGCGGCTGCCCGAGACTTTGCACCCGGAATATCGCCGCCCCTTTACGCGGGCGGCGATAACGGGCGGGTTCCTTATCGTCTTGTCCAACCGTGCCGCGCTTTGCTACACGCTGGCCGGCATGGCGACGTTCGGGGCGCTGTTCGGCTTCATCAATTCGGCGCAGCAGGTCTATGTCGAGCTTTATGGGCTGGGCGCGTGGTTTCCGGTTGTCTTCGCCGCCGTCGCCAGTCTGATGGCGGCATCCAACTATCTCAATTCGCGGCTCGTTGGCGCCATCGGCATGCGGCGTCTGTCCCAGGGCGCGCTGATCGGCTTCATCGCCGTCAGCACCTTGTGGTTTGTGTTGTCGCTTGTCGGGCCGATCCCCTTCGCGATATTCGTCACCCTGTTCACGCTGGATATGATGCTGTTCGGCCTACTCGGCTCGAACTTCAACGCACTCGCCATGGAACCGCTCGGTCATGTCGCCGGCACGGCTTCCTCCGTGCTTGGCTTCACGCAGACCTTTGGCGGCGGCATCATCGGAACCTTCATCGGCCAGATGTACGACGATACGGTCATGCCGCTGGCCGCCGGCTTCTGCGGCGTCTCGATCGTGGCCTTGCTGATGGTGTTCATCGCCGAGCGCGGCAAGCTGTTCCAGCCGCATAATCCAGCGGTATGACGGGGCCGGCTGTCTAACAGCGCCGGCTATGCGATCAGCCGGGCAGCGCAAGCCCGGCGAAATCGAACAGGCTTTTGTCCAGCAGGTGCGAGGGCCGCACATTGGCGAGCGCGCGGATCATCGTATCCTTGCGGCCCGGCATCTTCTTTTCGATGTCGTCGAGCATCGCCTTCAAGAGGTTGCGCTGGAGGCCGTCCTGGCTGCCGCAGAGATCGCACGGGATGATCGGGAAATTCATGGCGTTGGCGAATTTCGCCATATCAGCCTCCGCGCAATAGCTGAGCGGCCGCAGCACCATCACATCGCCTTCGTCGTTGAGGAGTTTCGGCGGCATGGCGGCGAGCCTTCCGCCATGGAACAGGTTCAGGAAGAAGGTTTCTAAAATGTCTTCGCGATGATGGCCGAGAACCAGCGCGGAACACCCCTCCTCGCGCGCGATCCGGTAAAGATGGCCGCGCCGGAGCCTGGAACACAGCGAACAATAGGTGCTGTTTTCCGGCAGCTTGTCGGTCACGATGGAATAGGTGTCCTGGTACTCGATACGATGGGCAATGCCATTGGCGTCGAGATAATCCGGCAGGATGTGTTTCGGGAAATTCGGCTGGCCCTGATCCAGATTGCAGGCCAAAAGTTCGACCGGCAGCAGGCCGCGCCATTTGAGGTCGAGCAGCAGCGCCATCAGGCCGTAGGAATCCTTGCCGCCGGACAGCGCCACCAGCCAGCGCTCGCCGGGCTTGACCATGGCAAAATCCTCGAGCGACTGCCGCGTCTGGCGCAGTAGTCGCTTGCGCAGCTTGTTGAACTCGACCGAGGAGCGCGCTTGCGCAAACATCGGGTGGCAGCCACCCTCGGCAAGCGTGTCGGCGACTGGCGGTTCAGCAATTATATTCATGACGGATCGCCGGCAAATGATGGAGCGCCAGGGCTCCGTGGGGTCCACAATTTCATCGGTACGGCTTAACGAACCTGCGAACCAAAGAAAAGGCCGCCTCGAGGGCGGCCTTTTCGAATTCTGGACTAAAACGAAGGGTCAGCGCGAATAGAATTCGACGACCAGGTTCGGTTCCATCTGCACCGCGAACGGCACGTCGGACAGGACGGGAACGCGCGAGTAGGTCGCGACCATCTTGTTGTGATCGACTTCGATGTAGTCCGGCACGTCGCGCTCGGCCAGGCCGACCGCTTCCAGCACGATCGTCAACTGCTTGGACTTCTCACGGACCTCGATGACGTCGCCCGCCTTGCAGCGGTACGAACCGATGTTGGTGCGCTTGCCGTTGACGTTGACGTGACCATGGTTGACGAACTGGCGCGCGGCAAAAATAGTCGGAACGAACTTGGCGCGGTAGACGACGGCGTCCAGGCGCGATTCGAGCAGGCCGATCAGGTTTTCGGAAGTATCGCCCTTGCGGCGGTTGGCTTCGTCATAGGCCTTGCGGAACTGCTTTTCCGACATGTCGCCATAGTGACCCTTCAGCTTCTGCTTGGCGCGCAGCTGAATGCCGAAATCGGAAAGCTTGCCCTTGCGGCGCTGGCCGTGCTGGCCGGGGCCGTATTCACGCTTGTTGACCGGGGACTTCGGGCGGCCCCAGATATTTTCGCCAAGACGGCGATCGATCTTGTATTTCGCGGATTCGCGCTTGCTCATCGCATTCCCTTTTCAAAAAATAGCACCCGGAACCTCATGGTCCAGGTGAAGGAAACGCGCCCTCCTCTGGCTCCGTTTTCGAAGCCTGACAGGGTTTTCTCCGCGCGAAGCGGAAAATAACCCACGGGACACGTCAAAAGAAAGCACCGAGCGTCGCCGCCCGGTGTTGGCGGGTGGATAGACCGATGGGTGGCCGGTGTCAAGTTCCGGCTCCCGTTTCCGGAAAAACGGTTCAGCAACCATTCATGTGCCCCGCCGTTAAATCAGGTCGCGGCGATGGTTGCGAACATTATCGCGATACACGGCTAATTCGAGGAGACTACATATGAGAAAATTCTTTCTGGTTCTTGCCGGCGTCGCGATGATGGCGGGCACGTCGCTCGCTGCCGCGCCGGCCATGGCTCGCCCCGGCGATCACTACCAGTCGCAGCACCATCGGCCAGATTACCGAGGCAAGCGTCACCACCGTCAGGTCTGCCGCACGGTCGTGAGAAAGAAGGTGGTTTGGCGCCACCACCGCAAGCAAGTCGTCCGCTACAACGTACGGCGCTGCCACCCGGTAAGATAAGCTCAAAGCTTTGGCAGCTTAGAAAAGCGGCGTTTTCGAGCGTCGTCTTTTTTGAAACCGAAAGCATGTTCGTGTTTCTTATATTCGCTCGCGGAGCTTTCAGGCGCTCTGCAGTTCGAACTCGCCACGCGCCGCTTTTATGTGGGAGTGGTGGACCTCAGCCCAGCGGATCAAATGCGACAAGGGCTCCAGCAGGGACTGACCGAGCGGCGTCAGCCTGTATTCCACGGATGGCGGCACGGTCGGGTATACATGCCGGCTGACAAGCCCGTCGCGCTGCAGGTCGCGCAGCGTCTGTGTCAGCATGCGCTGTGAGATATCGGGAACGGCGCGGCGCAATTCGCCGAAACGATGCGACTTTTCGCCGAGCAGCGAGATGAACAGCGTGCTCCATTTGTCGCCGATCTGGTCGAGCACATCCCGGATCGGACAGTTGGCCAGGCCATCGGCGATGGCAACGCTTGCCTTGATGGTTTTTGCTATCCGCGCCTGCTCGCTCATGGCGGTTCCCTCGAAGTAACCTGGTTCTCAAAAACTGCCTTCTTTTGGCAGAGCACCAACGTGCATATAGTAAACTTGCTCTCATTTTGAGACCACCGTCAACAGGATTCGCATAATGACCGATTTTCTCGTTACCGGCGCCTCCGGCCATCTTGGCCAGAGCGTTCTGCACCATCTCATCACGACGCTGAAGATCGAGCCCGGCCGCATTGCCGCCGCGAGCCGGAAACCGGAAACGCTATCCGCCTGGGCGGCGCGCGGCGTCGCCATCCGTGCCGCCGATTTCAACGACGCCGCCTCGCTGGATCAGGCCTTTGCCGACGTAAAACGCCTGCTGATCATCAGCACCGACGCGTTGGATGCCGAAGGCACCCGCCTCAAGCAGCACAAGGCAGCTGTGAAAGCCGCCGCCAAGGCCGGCGTCGACCACATCGCCTACACCTCGCTGCCAAACGTCGAGACGTCGCTTGTCACCTTCGCCCCGGACCATGCCGGCACGGAAGCCGCCATCGCGCAAAGCGGCGTCCCCGGCTGGAGCATGCTGCGCAACAGCTGGTATTTCGAGAACCTGTTTCATTCGATACCGCAAGCGCTGGCGTCCGGCCAATGGTACAGCGCGGCTGGCCAGGGCAAGCTCGCCCATATCTGGCGCGAAGATCAGGCGCTCGCCGCAGCGACCGCTCTTGCCGATGGCTTTCAGGGACAGCGTACGCTGACCCTGTCCGGGTCGGGTTCATACACGACCGACGAAATAGCAGCGCTTGTCAGCAAGGCCACAGGCAAGCCGCTGGGCGTCGTTCATGTACCGCTTGAAGGCCTGATCCAAGGCATGATCGGTGCCGGCATCCCGGCCCCGGTGGCGACTGTTCTCGGATCATTCGACGCCGCCATAAAGGCGGGCCATCTGGATGGCGATTCCAAGGACTTCGAAGCTCTAACCGGGCGCAAGCCACGTACCTTCGGAGATTGGCTGACGGAGAACGCGGGCAAGTTCACCGCACCCGCCGCCTCCTAAATTACCCTGAAATTGCCCTGCCGCATTCTACACGGCAGGGCATCAAGCCCTTCAGTCACCCTTCTTGTCGGGCAAGCCCTTGCGCTTGGTTTCGGCGAACTCCTCCAACTGCTTTTCGCTCATGGAATCGTACATTTCGCGCGATGCGCCCTTGAGTTCGCTCTTCTTCGTCTCGCCGCGCTTGGCCGAAAGGGCCGCTCCGGCGGCTTTCTGCTGTGCCTTGGAAGTGGCTGGCATGGGTTTTCTCCCTTGCTGTTGAAGGGAGGAAACGCCCTGGCCAGCGCACCGTTCCGCAGAAAATCAGACCGGCTTCAGCCCGAACCCCTGAATGAGCCGGCACGTCGCGAAATCCGGCGCTCCCGAGGTGAAGATGGCGATATCCTCGCCGACCTGGGCGTTGCTCGTATTGCCGCGCCCGCCCAGCAGCGACAGAGCGCGCCGCGCAATCGCTTCGGCCGGGTCCAGCCAGTCGACCGGCCAGGGCGCGGTCTTGCGCATGCGGTTGACCAGGAACGGATAATGCGTGCAGGCTAGCACCACGATGTCCGTGCGCCGCCCGTCCTGTTCGATGAAGCAAGGCGCTATTTCGCCGCGCACGAGTTCCTCGTCGACGAAACCGTCACGCATATAGGCTTCCGCGAGACGCGCCAGATTTCCGCTGCCGACCAGGCGCACATGGCATTTCGACGCCCATTGCGTAATCAGGTCGCGCGTATATTGGCGCTTGACCGTTCCCGGCGTCGCCAGCACCGACACCAGCCCGGACCGCGTGCGCTCGGCCGCCGGCTTGATTGCGGGAACGGTGCCGACGAACGGCGTGTCGGGATAGGCTTCGCGCACGTCGGCCAGCACCAGCGTGGAAGCCGTATTGCAGGGGATAACGAACAGTTCGGGGTCGTGAGCGGCGATCAATTCACCCACCAGCTTGACAATCCGCTGCCGCAGCGCGCCCTCTTCCCAGTCGCCATAGGGAAACGCGGCGTCGTCGGCGACATAAACAAAGCGGCGTTCGGGCATCAGCACGCGTGCTTCGCGCAGCACGGTGAGGCCGCCGACGCCAGAATCGAAGAGCAGCACCGGCCGCTCAGTCATTGCCCGCCTCGCCGTTGTTCCCGGCTGCGTCGCCAGTCTTCCCGGCTGCGTCGCTTCTGCCGCCACCGCCCTTGCGCATGCGCCGGTCGACCTCTTCCTTGCGCTTCGGATAGCCGGCCCCGCGCGGTTCCTTCGGCGAGAAATAGTCGAGCGAGGCAACGACGCCGCGCAGCACTTTCAATTCCGGCTCGGCAAAGCCGGGACGCGTCAGCACCGAGCGCAGATTGTCGACCATCTTCGGCTTCTTGGGCAGTGGCCGGAAGTAGCCGCGTGCATCGAGCGCCGCCTCCAGGTGGCGGAACAGGCCGTGCAACTGCTCCTTGCTGGCAGGCGCCATTTCAGGCGCGGCGAAGTTGGTCGCCGTTTCCCGCTCCAGACCGGATTTCATCCATTCATAAGACATCAGCAGCACCGCCTGGGCGATGTTGAGCGAGGCAAAATTCGGATCGACGGGAAAGGTGACGATCTCGTCGGCCAGCGCCACTTCCTCGTTGTACAGGCCGAAGCGCTCGCGCCCGAACAGGATGCCGATGCGCTGGCCCGACACGCTGCGCGTCCGCAGCATCCGGCCCGCCTCGACCGGCCCGCGCACTTCCTTGAAGCCGTCGCGCTGGCGGGCGGTCGTTGCAAAGATGAATTGCAGGTCGGCAATCGCGGTTTCCAGGCTGTCGAACACCCGCGTGGCTTCGATGACATGGTTGGCGTTGCTGGCGGCGGCAAGCGCCTTGTCGCTAGGCCAGCCGTCGCGCGGATTGACGAGGCGAAGCTCGGACAGGCCGAAATTGGCCATGGCGCGCGCCACCATGCCGATATTTTCGCCAAGCTGCGGCTCGACAAGGACAATCGCCGGGGTGATGGCCGAACCGGGGTGCGGCGTTGGGGCAGGATTTGCGATGGGGGCCATGATGGTCAATGAACTGCAATTTGCGGCATTTCAGCGTCCCTGCCATATTTCGCCGCGAAAATGAAGCTTTCGCTAGCACCGGCGCGCAAAAGGCGCCGCCAGCCATGTCTCCCGATGCCGTCGAACAACCAGAAAGGCGGCACCGGCCGGCCTCGACCGAGATGGCCCAGAAGCTGCGTTTCCAGCGTTTGCGCCTGCTGGAACCCTTTGCTATACGAACCGCATCCCGGCCGAAGCCAATCTGGACGACGCCGTTTCATTCCTGCAGCGAGGCAATTATTCCATGGCGAAGATTAAGGTGGCGAACCCGGTCGTCGAACTCGACGGCGACGAGATGACCCGCATCATCTGGCAGTTCATCAAGGACAAGTTGATCCACCCCTATCTCGACCTGACCATCGACTACTACGATCTCGGTGTCGAGCATCGCGACGCCACCAACGACCAGGTCACCATCGACGCCGCCCACGCCATCCAGAAGCACGGCGTCGGCGTGAAATGCGCCACGATCACGCCCGACGAGCAGCGCGTCGAGGAATTCAAGCTCAAGAAGATGTGGAAGTCGCCGAACGGCACCATCCGCAACATTCTGGGCGGCACCATTTTCCGCGAGCCGATCATCATGAAGAACGTGCCCCGCCTGGTTCCCGGCTGGACCAAGCCGATCATCGTCGGCCGCCATGCCTTCGGCGACCAGTACAAGGCCACCGATTTCCGCTTTCCTGGCAAGGGCAAGCTGTCGATCAAGTTCGTCGGCGAAGACGGCCAGACCATCGAGCACGAAGTGTACGACGCGCCGGGTTCAGGCGTCGCCATGGCCATGTACAACCAGGACGAATCGATCCGCGAATTCGCCCGCGCCTCGCTGAACTACGGCCTGCTGCGCGGCTATCCGGTCTATCTCTCGACCAAGAACACGATCCTGAAAGTCTATGACGGCCGCTTCAAGGACATTTTCCAGGAGGTTTTCGATCAGGAATTCGCGGATGCGTTCAAGGAAAAGAAGATTACCTACGAACACCGCCTGATCGACGACATGGTGGCATCCGCGCTGAAATGGTCGGGCGGCTATGTCTGGGCCTGCAAGAACTATGACGGTGACGTGCAGTCCGACACGGTGGCGCAAGGGTTTGGCTCGCTCGGCCTGATGACCTCCGTGCTGATGACGCCGGACGGCAAGACGGTGGAAGCCGAGGCCGCGCACGGCACCGTTACCCGCCACTACCGACAGCACCAGAAGGGCCAGGAAACCTCGACCAACTCCATCGCCTCGATCTTCGCGTGGACGCGTGGCCTGGCGCACCGCGCCAAGCTGGACGGTAACGCCGATCTGAAGCGCTTTTCCGAAACGCTGGAAAGGGTCTGCATCCAGACGGTGGAATCAGGTTTCATGACCAAGGATCTGTCGCTGCTGATCGGCCCCGACCAGCCCTGGCTGTCGACCACCGGCTTCCTCGACAAGATCGACGAGAACCTGCAGAAGGCGATGGCGTAAGCCAGAACTCCCCAGAACTCCAATGAGCAAGCCTGTCGTATTCGGCGCAGACTACAGCGTCTATGTACGGATCGTCAGGCTTGCCCTTGAACAGAAGGGCGTCGGCTACGACCTCGTTCCGGTCGACGTCTTTGCAGCCGATGGGCCGCCTGGATGGTATCTCGAGATCCATCCTTTCGGCCGCATTCCAGCTTTCGAGCATGACGGCCTGAAATTTTTCGAAACCAGCGCCGTCAGCCACTATGTCGACGAAGCTTTTGCCGGGCCTGCCTTGCAGCCGTCGAGCGCGCGCGACCGCGCGGTCATGAACCAGATCATCGGCCTGCTCGACGCCTATGCCTACCGCGCGATGGTCTGGGACGTAGCCGTCGAAAGACTGGAAAAGCCGAAACCCGATGAAGCTCTGATCGCCGCCGGGCTGCGCACTGCCGCTACGGTCCTGAAGGTTCTATCGCAGTTGAAACGTCCGGGGTCGTGGCTCCTCGGCGACCATGTCACCTTGGCCGACCTGCACGCCGGCCCGATCATCGGCTATTTTCTAAAAGCGCCAGAAGGCAGGGCGCTCGTCGCCGAGCACCCGGCTATTACCGACTGGTGGCAGCGCTTGAGCGAACTGCCGACCTACGCAGCCACCGAACCCAAAACCTGATCCGCCAAAACCTGACCCGTTTGACTCAGGCCGCCTGAAGCGCTGCCCTGACCGCCGCGATTGCCTCACCGGCCTTGGAGGCGTCCGGGCCGCCTGCCTGCGCCATGTCCGGCCGGCCACCGCCGCCCTGCCCGCCAAGCGCTGCGGAAGCGGCGCGCACCAGATCGACCGCGCTGAAGCGGTCGGTCAAATCGTCCGTGACGGCCACGACGACGCTCGCCTTGTTGTCTTCGCCGGCACCGACGAACACGACCACGCCGGAGCCGAGCGCCTGCTTGCCGGCATCCGCCAACGGCTTCAGGTCCTTGGGCGAAACGCCGCTGACCGCCTTGCCCAGAAAGCCGACGCCGGCGACGATTTCGTTCTCGCTCGCGCCGTCGGCGGTCGAGCCGCCGCCAAGCGCGAGCTTCTTGCGCGCTTCCGTCAGTTCCTTTTCAAGCTTCTTGCGCTCGTCGAGCAACGCTTCGACGCGGGCCGGAACATCGGAAGGCGCGACCTTCAGCACCGAGGCCGCCGACTTGAGCCGCTTGTCCTGCTCGTCCAGGTGCTTTCGCGCGGCGTCACCCGTCATCGCTTCTATGCGCCGCACGCCGGCCGCCACCGCCCCCTCCGACACCAGCCGGATCAGGCCGATATCGCCGGTCGCGCCGACATGGGTGCCGCCGCACAGTTCCACTGAATAGGGCTTTCCCGCCTTTTCGCCGAGAATCGCCGTGCCCATCGACACGGCGCGGACCTCGTCGCCGTATTTTTCGCCGAACAGCGCCATCGCACCCTCGGCGATGGCGTCGTCCACGCTCATCAAACGGGTGGTGACAGGACTGTTTTGGACAACGATGGCGTTGGCCATGGCCTCGACCCGCTCCAGTTCCTCAGCGGAAATCGGCTTTGGATGGGAAAAATCGAAGCGCAGCCGCTCGGGTGCTACCAGCGAGCCCTTTTGCGCGACATGGGTGCCGAGCACCTCGCGCAACGCCTCGTGGACCAGATGCGTGGCTGAATGGTTGGCGCGCAGCAGTGTACGGCGGGCATGATCGACCTTGAGTTCGACCGCAGCGCCGGTCTTGACCGTGCCCTTGGCGACCTTGCCGAAATGCACGAACAGGCCGTCGCCCTTCTTCTGCGTGTCGGTGATCTCGATGACGAAACCCTCGCCGGAGATAGTGCCGGCATCGCCCATCTGCCCGCCGGACTCGCCGTAGAACGGTGTCTGGTTGACGACGACGGCGATCGCGTCGCCCGTGACCGCGCTATCGACGACAGCGCCGTCCTTGACCAGCGCCTCGACGATGCCTTCGGCCTGCTCGGTGGCGTAGCCCAGGAATTCGGTCGCGCCGGCCTTTTCACGCGCGCCGAACCAGACGGCCTCCGTCGCCGCCTCGCCGGAGCCGGACCAGTGCGCCCGCGCCTCGGCCTTCTGGCGCGCCATGGCGGCGTCAAAGCCTTCGATGTCGACGGAAACGCCGCGCTGGCGCAACGCATCCTGAGTGAGATCAAGCGGGAAGCCATAGGTGTCGTAGAGCTTGAACGCCGTCTCGCCGTTGAGACGGCCGCCGCTGGACATGCCCTCGGTCGCCTCGTTGAGCAGGCCAAGGCCGCGCGCCAACGTCTTGCGAAAGCGCTTCTCTTCAAGCTTCAGCGTCTCGGCAATCAGCGCCTCGCCGCGCACCAATTCGGGATAGGCCTGGCCCATTTCGCGCACCAGCGCCGGCACCAGCCGCCACATCAGCGGATCGGCAGCCCCCAGCAATTGCGCATGGCGCATGGCGCGGCGCATGATGCGGCGAAGCACATAACCGCGCCCTTCGTTCGACGGCAGGACGCCATCGGCGATGAGAAAGCTGGACGCGCGCAGATGATCGGCAATGACGCGGTGGCTGGCGCGGTTGGCGCCTTCGGCCTTCACGCCGGTCGCCTCTTCCGAGGCACGGATCAGCGCCTTGAACAGGTCGATGTCGTAGTTGTCGTGAACGCCCTGCATGACGGCGGCGACACGCTCCAGCCCCATGCCGGTGTCGATGGACGGGCGGGGAAGCTCCACGCGCTCGGTCTTCGTCAGTTGCTCGAACTGCATGAAGACGAGATTCCAGATCTCGATGAAGCGGTCGCCGTCCTCATCGGGACTGCCGGGAGGGCCACCTGGAATGTGATCACCATGGTCGAAAAAAATCTCCGAGCAGGGACCGCAAGGGCCGGTATCGCCCATCGCCCAGAAATTGTCGCTGGTAGCGATGCGGATTATTTTCTCGTCGGGCAGCCCGGCGATCTTCTTCCAGAACCCGGCGGCCGCATCGTCGGTATGATAAACCGTCACCAGCAGGCGGTTGCGGTCGAGGCCAAATTCCTTGGTGATCAGGTTCCAGGCAAGCTCGATGGCGCGTTCCTTGAAATAGTCGCCGAACGAAAAGTTGCCGAGCATCTCGAAAAACGTGTGGTGGCGCGCCGTATAGCCGACATTGTCGAGGTCGTTGTGCTTGCCGCCGGCACGAACGCATTTCTGCGAGGTGGTGGCGCGCGAATAGGGCCGCGTCTCCAAGCCGGTGAAGACGTTCTTGAACTGCACCATGCCGGCATTGGTGAACATCAGGGTCGGATCGTTGCGCGGGACAAGCGGGCTCGAGGCCACGACCTCATGGCCCTGCCCGCGGAAATAGTCGAGGAATGCCGACCGGATTTCGTTCACGCCGCTCATCAATGCCGCCTTTTTCGAAAAATCGCCGCAAGTCGGCGGAAATGGACACCGGCCTTTTAACGGGCGCGCCGCACCCTGTCCAGAAACACAAGAAGCGAACCGAAGCCCGTGATGCGCCGGCGCAACCAACGATCCCGGGGCCGAAAAGCCAAAACCGCCGGTCGGGGGTCAGAACCCGGCGCCGGCGGCTTGAAACACTCAACTACTTTACACAACGTGGTACGCTGGAGCGCCGTTCCTGCGGCACGCCGGGCAGGATGCTACATCGCGCCGGCTTCGCCCTCGAAATCCTCGCCATCGTCCTTTTCGGGACCACCGTCTTCGAGGAATTTTTCCGCAATCAGGCCGGCATTCTGGCGGATCGCCAACTCGACCTCGCGCGCGGTATCGGGATTGTCGCGCAGGAAAATCTTTGCGTTCTCCCGGCCCTGGCCAAGCCGCTGCGAATTGTAGGAGAACCACGCGCCGGACTTTTCGACGATGCCCGCCTTGACGCCGAGATCGACAAGCTCGCCGGTCTTGGAAACGCCCTCGCCATACATGATGTCGAATTCCACCACCTTGAAGGGCGGCGCCAGCTTGTTCTTGACCACCTTGACGCGGGTCTGGTTGCCGACGACCTCGTCGCGGTCCTTGACCGAGCCGATGCGACGGATATCGAGGCGCACCGAGGCATAGAATTTCAGCGCGTTGCCGCCGGTGGTGGTTTCGGGCGAGCCGAACATGACACCGATCTTCATGCGGATCTGGTTGATGAAGATGACCATGGTGTTGGAGCGCGAGATGGAGGCAGTCAGCTTGCGCAGCGCCTGGCTCATCAGGCGGGCCTGGAGGCCGGGCAGCGAATCGCCCATCTCGCCCTCGATCTCGGCGCGCGGCGTCAGCGCCGCCACCGAATCGATCACCAGCACGTCGATGGCGCCCGAACGCACCAGCGTGTCGCAGATCTCCAGCGCCTGCTCGCCCGTATCGGGCTGCGAAATCAGCAGGTTTTCAAGATCGACGCCAAGCTTGCGGGCATAGACCGGATCAAGCGCATGTTCGGCGTCGACAAAGGCGCAGATACCGCCCTTTTTCTGGGCTTCGGCCACCGTGTGCAGCGCCAGCGTGGTCTTGCCCGAGCTTTCCGGGCCGTAAATTTCAACAATGCGGCCGCGCGGCAGACCGCCGACGCCTAGCGCGATGTCGAGGCCGAGCGAGCCTGTCGGCACCGTTTCGATCTCGACTACCTGCTCGTTTGCGCCCAGCCGCATGATCGAGCCCTTGCCGAACGCGCGTTCGATCTGCGACAGCGCCGCGTCCAGAGCCTTAGATTTATCCACCGCTTTGTCCTCTACCAGCCGCAAAGAATTCTGAGCCATGATACATCACCCCTTGGTCGTCAATGAAGGCCCGACAACGCCGTGAACCTGCCATGTATGTACTCTCTTTGTTCTCTTTTGACAAGAGAGGTCAACCAACTGTAAACATTGCATTATTCCAGTTTGTTCTATTTTTGTTTCCCAATGACCATATAGAATGCATCCCAACGGGCGGTTGCCGGGCGGTAGCGTGACGTTGCGAATCGCCTTGGCGGATTGCCCGGCCAGCCCAGGCAGTCTAGCCTTGGATGCGAATTTGAAAATGGAAATTGCGTGGCCGGTTCCTCTAAATCCTTTCACATCCTGGCGATAGGCGGTGCGCATATCGACCGGCGCGGCCAAGTCTCCGGCCCATACGTGCCGGCCGCCTCCAACCCCGGCAGGATGCGTGACGATGTCGGCGGCGGCGTCTTCAACGCGTTGCGCAATGCGGTGCAGCGCGGCGTTTTAGCCTCGCTGCTGTCCGTGCGCGGGGGCGATTCCGGGGCCGACAGCGTAGCGCAGGCGATTGCCGAGGCCGGCATCACGGATATTTCGGCGGTGTTTCTCGACCGCTCGACGCCAAGCTACACCGCGCTCATCGACCGCGACGGCGAGTTGATCGCCGGATTTGCCGACATGGAGCTTTATGAACTGGCGTTTCCGAAACAGATGAAGCGGGCCAAGGTGCGCGAAGCGATCGACGCTACCGACGCCGTGCTGTGCGACGCCAATCTGCCGGCGGCGGCTTTGGAACGGCTGGCGGACCTTGCGCAGGGCAAGCCCCTGTTCGCCATCGCCATTTCACCGGCCAAGGTGATGCGGTTCAGGCCGGTGATGGACCGACTGTCGCTCTTGTTCATGAACCGGCGCGAAACCGTCGCCCTCACCGGGTTGGATCGGAATGCGGATGAAGAAGCCGTCGTTGCGGGCTTGCGCAGGACTGGACTCAAGGCCGGCGTGATCACGTCTGGAAACGCACCGGTGCTGGCTTTTGACGAAGAGGATATCTTCACCATCGCGCCACCCGCGCCGCGCCATGTCGCCGACGTCACCGGGGCCGGCGATGCGCTGGCCGGCGCGACGGTGGCGGCGTTGCTGCGGGGGCTGACGCTGCACTGCGCCCTGCGCGAAGGCGTGGCAGCGGCGATCCTTGCCATCGAAAGCAACAATGCCGTACCGGACTTGACCGCAACCGCCTTTGGCGAAGCGCTCGCCCTTGTGCCCGAGGCGCGTGTGGTGGCATAAAAAAGCGAGGAAATGGAGCCCGTCATGATCCCGGAAGCCGCCCGCCCCTTCATCGACATTCATCCGCCCGTGGCCGAGGCGCTCGCCACCGGCCGGCCCGTCGTGGCGCTGGAATCGACCATCATCACCCACGGCATGCCCTACCCCGACAATGGCGCCATGGCGGCCGATGTCGAAAAGATCATCGTCGACGAAGGCGCGATGCCGGCGACCATCGCGGTGGTGGACGGGCGCATCAAGATCGGCCTTTCCGACGGCGAGCGCGAATCGCTGACCATGACCGGCGACGCCATGAAACTGTCGCGCGCCGATCTCGGTTTTGCCGTCTCGCAGGGGCGCACCGGCGGAACCACGGTCGCCGCCACCATGATCTGCGCGCATATCGCCGGTATAAAAGTGTTCGCCACCGGAGGCATCGGCGGCGTGCACAAGGGCGCGGAAAAGAGTTTTGATATTTCCGCCGACCTGGACGAATTGGCGCGCACGCCCGTCATCGTCGTATCGGCCGGCGCGAAGGCCATTTTGGACATCGAAAAGACCCTGGAAGTACTGGAAACGCGCGGCGTGCCGGTGATCGGCCATGGCTGTGAGGTCATGCCGGCGTTCTGGTCGCGGCATTCGCCCTTTCGCGCGCCGCTGACGCTGCATTCACCGGGCGAGATGGCGCAACTTTTCAAAACACGGCAGGCGCTGGGGCTCGGCGGCGGCATGCTGATCGCCAATCCGGTGCCGGAAGGCGATGAGATCCCGGCGGCCGAGATGGCCTCCTATATCGAGGCGGCGCAGAAGGCCGCCGAAGCGCTGCATGTCAGCGGCAAGGCGGTGACCCCGTTCCTGCTGGGGAAAATCCTCGAAGTGACCAATGGACGCAGCCTGAAAACCAACATCGCACTGGTTGAGAACAATGCACGGCTGGCGGCGAGGATTGCCAAGGCGCTGTAGCGCCTTTGTCCGGCGCGATCTGCGGCCGTGCCTCCATGAGCGTTACGACGGTCTCACTGTACAATTGCGATTCTTCTGAACCGGCTCTGCGGCTCCGAGGTCACGGCATGGTTGCCGGCAAGCCATCGCGATCAAGAATGCAAACGCGTCACTTGCCGCTTCTCAATCCCGCCTCGTAGGCCAGGCGCGCCCAGACAACCATCTCGTCGGGATCGTCGAGGGCGCTGTCCGGCACGCTCCAATAGGGCATGGCGACCTCCTTGCCGTGGCGGGAGCCGGTATAGGTCCATTGCCGGCAGCTGGCGGCGAGAAAATCCGGCGCGCTTTCGCCATCGCCCTTCAGCAGCAATTCGCCGCGCATTTCGATGGCGATGATGACACCGTCGAAATAGATGCCTTTGCCGCCAAACAGGCGTCGGATCGAAATGGGTCCGAGGCTTTCGAAGAGTTCGGCAAGGCGTTCGTTGTCCATGGGGGTATGATGGCATGGGCGATTGTGCGTGTCAGGTCCGGATTCTTCTTGCGCTAACACCCCTCATCCGTCTCGGCTTCGCCGATCCACCTTCTCCCACAAGGGGAGAAGGTAAGAGCGTGGCGTCATCGTCTCCGCCAATCACCAATGTTGACGATTGGAAGTGCGGATAATGCAGACGTTACCTTCTCCCCCTTGTGGGAGAAGGTGGATTGGCGAGAAGCGACAAGACGGATGAGGGGTGTTGGCCGGAGCATTACCTACGCCGCGCTTTGTGCTCTCGCTTCGGCCAGCGCCTTGAGATCCGCGGGCTTCAGTTCGACGGATTCGCCGCAGCCGCAGGCCGAGCTCTGGTTCGGGTTGGAGAAGGTGAAGCCGGTGCGCAAAGGCGTCTGCTCGAAATCCATCTGCGTGCCGAACAGGAAAAGGGCCGCTTCCGGGGCGACATAGACATGCGCGCCGTCGCGCTCGATATGGTCGTCCTTGGGGCTCGGCTCGGTCACCAGATCGACCGTATATTCCATGCCGGCGCAGCCGCCCTTCTTGATGCCGAGGCGGATGCCATGCGCGTTTTCTCGCGACGAAACGATCTCGAGCACGCGGGTCGCCGCCTTTTCGGTCATGCTGATGACGGAAAAACTTCTCATCTCATTCTCCGCTTCCACGCTAGGTTCAAGGCCTGCGGAACGCAACTGCCTGTAAGATGGTGAAGATTCGCGCTTGACGCAAGGGCGATCAGTACCAGCCGACCGCCACCTGCGCCTCTTCCGACATGCGGTCGGGAGACCATGGCGGGTCGAACGTCATGGTGACTTCGATGCCGGAAACGCCTTCCACGGCACCCACGGCGTTTTCCACCCAGCCGGGCATTTCGCCAGCTACCGGGCAGCCGGGCGCGGTCAGCGTCATCTCGATCTTGACTTGGCGGTCGTCTTCGATGTCGATCTTGTAGATCAGGCCGAGTTCGTAGATGTCGGCCGGAATTTCAGGATCGTAGACGGTTTTCAGCGCCGAGACGATGTCGTCGGTAAGCCGCGCCAATTCGTCGGCTGGAATGGCGGAGGGAGCGGCTACGCCTTCGGCAACCATTCCCGATGTGGCGTGGTGGTCAGCTTGTTCCATGATAGTCACCCGAAGAACTTTCTCGCTTTTTCAAGCGCGTCGGCAAGGGCGTCCACTTCGCCCCGTGTATTGTACATGCCGAACGATGCCCTGCATGTGGAGGTTACGCCAAAGCGTTTCAACAGCGGCTGGGCGCAATGCGTGCCCGCGCGGACCGCCACGCCCTGCCGGTCGATGACCATCGACACGTCATGCGCGTGAATGCCCTGCAATTCGAACGAGACGATGGCGCCCTTGCCCGGCGCGTCGCCGAAGATGCGCAGCGAGTTGATGGCGCTAAGCCGCTCATGCGCGTAGTTTTTCAAATCGGCTTCGTGCGCGGCAATGCGTTCGCGGCCGATGCTTTCCATATAGTCGAGCGCGGCACCCAGCCCGATGGCCTGTACGATGGGCGGCGTGCCGGCTTCAAAGCGATGCGGCGGCTCGTTATAGGTAACGACGTCCTCCGTCACCTCCTCGATCATCTCGCCGCCGCCCATGAAGGGCCGCATGCGCTCCAGCATCTCCTTCTTGCCGTAGAGCACGCCGATGCCGGAGGGCCCGTAGACCTTGTGGCCGGTGAAGACGAAGAAATCGCAATCGAGGTCCTGTACGTCGATCGGCATATGCACGGCGCTCTGGCTACCATCGACCAGCACCGGGATATTTCTCGCATGCGCGATGCGGCAGATTTCCTTGATCGGCGTCACCGTGCCGAGCGCATTCGACATATGGGTGATGGCGACAAGCCTGGTTTTGTCGGTCAGGCTCTTTTCGAAATCCTCGATGTGGAAGCCGCCAAGGTCGTCCACCGGCACCCAGACCAGCTTCGCGCCCTGCCGCTCGCGGATGAAATGCCACGGTACGATGTTGGAATGGTGCTCCAGGATCGACAGCACGATCTCGTCGCCCGCGCCAATGTTCGGCATGCCGAAACCGTAGGCGACTGTGTTGATGGCGGCGGTCGAGTTGGAGGTGAAGACGATATTGTCGGTGCTGGGCGCGTTGAGGAAGCGACGCACCGATTCGCGTGATTTTTCATAGGCATCGGTCGCCGCGTTCGACATGAAATGCAGGCCGCGATGGACGTTGGCGTAGTCATGGGCATAAGCGTGCTGGATGGCGTCCAGCACCACTTGCGGCTTCTGCGCCGACGCGCCGTTGTCGAGATAGACGAGAGGTTTGCCGTAGACTTCGCGCGACAGGATCGGGAAGTCGCGGCGGATCGCCTCGACATCATAGGGAACGGTTTCGATTTTCTGGTCCACTTCAACGTACCTTTGTCGTGCGTCCTTCGAGGCTCGCTCCGCTCGCACCTCAGGATGAGGAGCGTTGTAACATCCCCCACTTCGAAGCGGATACGGAAGCGTTGTTCTTCCCATCCTGAGGTGCGAGCCCGCGAGATCGTTTGCGGTTCACTGTGTCCTTCAAGGGCGAGCCTCGAAGGACGCACCTCACTCACCCATGCGCGACGAACCAGTCGTCCAACTTCAGTTCGAGCGCTTCGACCATCTGTTCGTCGTCCAGTTCCTCGATAACCGCGGCAACGAAGGCCTTGACCAACAAGCCGCGCGCCGTCTTCTCGTCGATGCCGCGCGCCATCAGATAGAACAGATGGTTGTGGTCGATCTCGGTAACCGTCGCGCCATGGCCGCAGACCACGTCGTCGGCGAAGATTTCCAGCTCGGGCTTGGTCGAGAACTCGCCATCATCTGACAGAAGCAGCGTGTTGCAGGCCATGTTGGCGTTGGTCTTCTGGGCGTATTGGTGCACGTTGATGCGGCCCTGGAAGACACCGTGGGCCTGGCCGGTCACCACATTGCGCACGACTTCCGTCGAGGTGGTGTTGGGCACGGAATGGTCGAGCACCATGGTCACGTCGGTATGGGTGTCGCCAGCCAGAAGGTTGATGCCGCGCAACTGGAAGTCGCAGCCCTCGCCCTTGGTCAGGACGTTGATTTCCTGACGCACCAGCCTGCCGCCGATGTTCATAAAGAACAGCGTCAGCTTCGAGTTCTTGCCAAGCTCGGCCTTGAACTGCGCCAGATGCGTCGCCGTATCCGGCTGCTCCTGCACGATGATCCAAGTCACCTCGGCATCGTCGCCAAGCGTCAACTGGCTGACCGAACTGGCCATGCCGTCGCCAGCACCAATCTGGCGCTCGACGATGGTTGCTTTCGCGCCGGCGCCAACCCGCACCGGCAGCCGCACATGGCTCTGGCCACCGGTCAGCATGTTTTGCAGTTCGACTGGCTTTTCGATTGCAGCACCAGCGGCGATGTCGACGAAATAGCCGTCAGCGACAAAGGCCACGTTCAGCGCGCCGATGGCGTCGTCGGTTCCGTAGAGGCCAAGGGCGGGCGCAAAGCTTCCGTCCGTCAATTTGTCGGCCAGGCGCTCGACCGTGACGCCTTCGACGTTCGAGGCTTTCGCGCTCGACACGCCGTTGAGCACCGGCAGCACCAGCGAGCCGTCAACGATGGGCGCAACCGGCTTCGCGGCGGCAGAGGTCGAAAAATCCGGCACCGCGGTCAGCAGGCGGCGCAGATCCGTATAATGCCAGGATTCGACGCGCCGCGTCGGCAGGCCGTGCTTGATCGCTTCGATAGCCTCGTCGCGCTTCACCATCACCGCGCCGTCGCCCGGCAACAGCGACTGGCGGTCGCCGAAAGCGTCGATGAGCGCGGTTTCGGCCTGGGTACGCTGAGGTTGTAAATGCATGTTCATGACTATCCCCTCAGGCGGCCTCGCCGATCACGCCGGCATAGCCATTGGCTTCAAGGTCGAGCGCCAGCGACTTGTCGCCGGACTTGATGACCTGGCCCTTGTAGAGCACATGCACCGAATCCGGCACGATGTGTTCCAGCAGGCGCTGGTAGTGGGTGATGACGACGACGGCGCGATCGGGCGAACGCAGCGCGTTGACGCCCTCGGATACGATCTTCAACGCATCGATGTCGAGGCCGCTGTCGGTTTCGTCAAGCACGCACAGTTTCGGCTCCAGCAGCTTCATCTGCAGAATCTCGGCGCGCTTCTTCTCGCCGCCGGAAAAGCCGACATTGAGCGGGCGCTTCAGCATCGCCATGTCCATGTCGAGCGAACCGGCCGCTTCCTTCACCCGCTTGATGAATTCCGGAATTTTCAGCGGTTCCTCGCCGCGCGCCTTGCGCTGCTCATTCATCGCCACCTTCAGGAATTCCATGGTGGCGACGCCCGGTATCTCCATCGGATACTGGAAGGCGAGGAAAATGCCCTTGGCGGCACGCTCGGCCGGGTCCAGTTCGAGGATGCTCTCGCCGTTGTAGAGGATGTCGCCCTCGGTCACTTCATAGTCGCTCCGACCGGCGAGCACATAGGACAGCGTCGATTTTCCCGAGCCGTTCGGCCCCATGATGGCCGCGACCTCACCGGCCTTGACCGTCAGGTTCAAGCCACGGATGATCTCGGTGCCGTCATCGGCGATGCGGGCATGCAGGTTCTTGATTTCTAGCATTTTTTCTTCCTGAATATTTTTGTCTGTCGCGTCAGTGTCGGGCGGTCAGCCGACCGAGCCTTCGAGGCTGATGCCAATCAGCTTCTGCGCTTCGACCGCGAATTCCATCGGCAGTTGCTGGATCACGTCCTTGACGAAGCCGTTGACGATCAGCGCGATCGCCTCTTCCTCGGGGATGCCGCGCTGCATGACGTAGAACTTCTGGTCGTCCGAAATTTTCGAGGTGGTCGCCTCGTGCTCGAATTTGGCCGTCGAGTTCTTGGCTTCCATGTAGGGCACGGTGTGCGCGCCGCACTGGTCGCCGATCAGCAGTGAGTCGCAATTGGTGAAATTGCGCGCGTTGGTCGCCTTGCGGTGCGCCGAAACCTGGCCGCGATAGGTGTTCTGGCTGAACCCGGCGGCGATGCCCTTGGAGATGATGCGGCTGCGCGTGTTCTTGCCGAGATGGATCATCTTGGTGCCGCTGTCGATCTGCTGGTAGCCGTTCGACACGGCGATCGAATAGAACTCGCCCTGGCTGTCGTCGCCGCGCAGGATGCAGGACGGGTATTTCCAGGTGATGGCCGAGCCGGTTTCCACCTGCGTCCACGAAATCTTCGAGCGATCGCCACGACAATCGCCGCGCTTGGTAACGAAATTGTAGATGCCGCCCTTGCCGTTGGCGTCGCCCGGATACCAGTTCTGCACCGTCGAATACTTGATCTCGGCGTCGTCCAGCGCGATCAGTTCGACCACGGCAGCGTGAAGCTGGTTTTCGTCGCGCTGCGGAGCGGTGCAGCCTTCGAGATAGGAGACGTAAGACCCCTCTTCGGCGATGATCAGCGTGCGCTCGAACTGGCCGGTGTCGGTCGCGTTGATACGGAAATAGGTCGACAGTTCCATCGGGCAGCGAACGCCCTTCGGCACATAGACGAACGAGCCGTCGGTGAACACGGCGGAGTTCAACGTCGCGTAATAGTTGTCGGAAACCGGCACCACAGAGGCCAGATATTTCTTCACCAGCTCGGGATGCTCGCGGATGGCTTCCGTGATCGAGCAGAAGACGACACCGACGGCCGCCAGTTCCTTCTTGAAGGTGGTGACGACGGACACGCTGTCGAACACGGCGTCGACCGCGACGCGGCCCGACTTGTAGACATTGTCGTTCTCGCCATCGAGGCTGTTATCGTCCGCAACAGGCTTTTGCACGCCGGCAAGGATTTCCTGCTCCCTCAGCGGAATGCCAAGCTTGGCATACGTCTTGAGCAATTCGGGATCGACCTCGTCGAGCGACGTCGGCCCGGGCGTGGACTTAGGCGCCGCGTAGTAGTGGATGTCCTGAAAGTCGATTTTCGGATATTCGACGCGCGCCCAATTCGGCTCTTCCATGGTCAGCCAGCGGCGATAAGCCTCCAGACGCCACTCAAGCATCCACTCCGGCTCTTCCTTCTTGGCCGAAATGAAGCGAATGGTGTCTTCGCTCAGGCCCTTGGGGGCCTTATCCATCTCAATGATCGTCTCGAAGCCGTATTTGTACTGATCGACGTCGATCAAACGGACTTGGTCGATGGTTTCCTGCACAGCAGCCATCAGTGTTCTCCATCCTTGCCGGGTTCAAGGCCCGGCAGTTTTCAAACTATGGCACCGCCTATTGGCGTCTCCTTGGAGAACCCATGGAGCGATCCCCCGGGGCGGCGTAAGTTCCATATAGTGCTTCCCGACCGGAAATTCATCCGGCCAATGCGGGACGCACGGCTTGTTCAGGCCTTACGGCCCGATTTCTACATCGCGCTCACGCGACCCGGTCGCGATTGGCGCTGCGGGCGGCGAATTTCGCCAGCGCGGCGCGAAACAGTTCGATCTCGTCGGCGCTCGTTGCCGGTCCGATCGAGACGCGCAATGCGCCCAGGTTTTCGTGCCCCATCGCCTTCAATACATGGCTCGGCCCGATCTTGCCGGACGAGCAGGCGGACCCCGCCGACAAGGACACACCGGCAAGATCGAAGGCGATCTGCGCCGTCTCGGCCTTCATGGTCGGGATAGCAAAGAATGTCGTGTTGGCAAGACGCTGCGTGCCCGCTCCAAAGATTTGGGCGTCGGGCACCAGCGCCGTCACCGTTGCTTCCAACGCATCGCGAAGGCGGCGGACGGCCTCGACGGCGTTCAGGCCGGCAAGTGCTGCCTGCGCCGCCGCGCCGAAGCCGGCGATGGCGGCAAGGTTTTCGGTGCCGCCGCGATGGCCCTTCTCCTGGCCGCCGCCGGGAATAAGCGGCTTCGGCATCATCAGGTCGGCCGCGGCAACGATGGCGCCCGCTCCTTGCGGGCCGCCGATCTTGTGCGAGGACAGAATCAGATAATCCGCGTAACCCGCTGCGATATCGAGTGGAATTCGCCCCGCCGCCTGCACGGCATCCAGCACCAGAACGCCGCCTGCGGCCTTCACCACCGTGGAAATTTGCTGAAGCGGCTGGATGACGCCCGTCTCGTTGTTGGCGGCGTGGATCGCCACCAGCGGCAGGCCTTCGGCCTTGTCGTGCGCGCCAAGCGCTTCTGCCAGTTCGTCCAGACGGACGACGCCATTGCCGTCGACGCCGATCCGCGTCACCTGTGCCGCCGGGAAGCGCCCGCCGTTCAGGATGCAGGGATGGTCGGCCTCGCAGACATAGAGCCGGCCCATGCGCAAGGCTGCGCGGCCCATCTGCCAGTCCGGCGTCAAAAGGGTCGCTGCCGCTTCCGTCGCGCCGGAAGTGAAGACGACATGCTCGGGCTTGCCATTGACCAGTGCTGCCACGTCGCGCCGTGCATTCTCGATCAGGCCGCGCGCCGCGCGGCCCTCGGTGTGGACGGACGACGGGTTCGCGGAGGCATCGAGCGCGCGCAACATCGCGTCGCGCGCTGCAGGCAGCAGCGGCGCGCTGGCGTTATAGTCGAGATAGGCGCGTCTAGCCGCCATTTTCGTCCAATCGATCCCGTCAGAAGCCGTTCCGCGAGGACGGCGCGTTATTTCCTTGAAATTCCTAGGCAAGCCGTCCTATTTACGCATCGCGGCGCGGATGGCTGGCAATTCAAGCTGGCTATCCAGTTTTGAACAATTCTAAACTAGCTTTTAGAAACACGCTGGCTCTCCGTCAAGGCCAGAGTCGAATCTGAGACGGAGTTGTACCGGGAGCCGCACCCTTCGGTTACAGTTGGAGTATTTTATGCCTGAGGTCATCTTTACAGGTCCGGCCGGTCGCCTGGAAGGCCGTTATCAGCCTTCCAAGGAAAAGAGCGCCCCGATCGCCATCATCCTGCACCCGCACCCGCAGTTCGGCGGCACGATGAACAACAAGATCGTGTACGACCTCTTCTATATGTTCCAGAAGCGCGATTTCACGACGCTGCGCTTCAATTTTCGTGGCATCGGCCGCAGCCAGGGCGAGTTCGACCACGGCACGG
The DNA here is from genome assembly GCF_054489405.1 of Mesorhizobium sp. A623. Lineage (NCBI taxonomy): Bacteria > Pseudomonadati > Pseudomonadota > Alphaproteobacteria > Hyphomicrobiales > Phyllobacteriaceae > Mesorhizobium > Mesorhizobium sp. A623. The sequence goes on along the minus strand of NZ_JBTMXB010000009.1, from coordinate 100,421 downwards.
GCGAGCTTTCTGACGCGGCGGCAGCACTCGACTGGGTGCAGTCGCTGCATCCGGATTCCAAGAGCTGCTGGGTCGCCGGCTATTCGTTCGGCTCGTGGATCGGCATGCAGCTTTTGATGCGCCGCCCCGAAATCGAAGGCTTCATCTCGATTTCGCCGCAGCCCAATACCTACGACTTCTCGTTCCTGGCCCCCTGCCCGTCATCCGGCCTGATCATCCATGGCGATGCCGACAAGGTCGCGCCGCCAAAGGACGTGCAGGGCCTGGTCGACAAGCTGCACACGCAAAAGGGCATCACCATCACGCAAAAGACGCTGCCGGGCGCCAACCATTTCTATTCGAACGACGCGCCGCTTCTGCTGGAAGAATGCGCGGATTATCTCGACCGGCGGCTTAACGGCGAATTGTCCGACCCGCGCCCGAAGCGCCTGCGCTGATTGCCAGTTGACCGGGCCGCTCTGGCTCAAGAAATTGGCACAGGATTGAATAGGGTGCAGGCCTTCGGCTGGAGGCCTGCATGTATCAACCACCCCTTTTCCGCGAGACACGCCCGGACGTTCTGCATGCGCTGATCCGTGCGCATCCGTTCGGCCTGCTAATTTCCAGCGGGCAAGACGGTCCGACTGCCAACCCGCTGCCTTTCGTGCTCGACGACGCCGTCGAGCCGCATGGCAGGCTGCGCGTCCATCTTGCGAGGGCCAACCCGCAATGGCGCGTACTGGCCGACAATCCGGGCACGACGGTGCTAGTCGTCTTCCAGGGCGTCGACAGCTACATCACCCCTTCCTGGTACGAAACCAAACGTGAAACCGGCAAGGTGGTGCCGACCTGGAACTACGCCATGGTGCAGGTGCGCGGCACGGCGCACGTGATCGAAGACGCGGCATGGCTGGCGCAGCAGATTGGCGACCTGACGGGGCTTCACGAAAACAAGCGGCAGGAGCCGTGGGCGGTATCGGACGCGCCCGACGCCTACATCCAGTCGCAGATCAAGGGCATCGTCGGCATCGAGATCGATATTGTCGAGATCAGCGGCAAGTGGAAGGTCAGCCAGAATCGCCCGGTGGCCGACCGCGCGGGCGTTGCCGCAGGCCTCGATGCCGAGACCAAAGCGGCCGATGCGCGGGAAATGGCCGGGCTGGTGCGCAACTATGGCGGACTGGACAAGGCTTAGCTTTTTCCGCCCTTGGCTTCGTCCGGTCGGACGATGATGCCGCCCGACACCGGCTCGCGGCACCCCGTAGTCGTCGGGAAGGTCAGCGGCAGGCCTTTTTGCGCGCGCACCGCCAGATAGGCCCAGGCCTCGGCCTCGGTTGCGTCGCCGTCCAGACCGGCATCTTCCGCCAAAATGACTTCCGCGCCGGCTTTCTCCGCGCCTGCACGCAGGTCGCCGATGATATGAGGGTTTTTCCGCCCGCCGCCGCAGACGATCCACAGTTTTGGGGCCTCCGGCAGATGCTCCGCTGATTTCAGGATCGCGCGGGCCGAAACGGCGGCGAGCGTCCTCGCACCATCGGCCAGTTCAAGCCGTTCCGCGTCGGCCAGCGTGAAATCGTTGCGGTCGAGCGATTTGGGTCCGGGTTTTTCGAAGAACGGCTTTTCCAGATAGCGCTCGACCACCGCGTCCACCACAGCCCCTTCGCTGGCAATCGCACCATCCGCGTCGAAGGGTATGCCGCCCTCGCGAAAAACCCACTGGTCGATCAACGCATTGCCGGGGCCGCTATCGAAAGCGACGGGATCGCCGGTCGCCGGTACATACGTGATATTCGAAATGCCGCCGACATTGACGAAGACCATCGGGTATTTTTTGGCGAAAGGCACGGGCAGCGTGCGGGCGAGCGCTGCGTGATAGGCCGGCACCAGCGGCGCGCCCTGCCCGCCATGGACCATATCATTGGCGCGCATGTCATAGACGACAGGCAGGCCGGTCAGCGAGGAAAGCAGCCCGCCGTCTCCGAGTTGAACCGTCAGGCCGAGATGTGGGCGGTGCAGCACGGTCTGGCCATGAAAGCCGAGAACCTCCGGCACGCCCCACTCCTTGGCATCGCTGCGCAAAAACGCCGCGACCGCTTCAGCATGGCGGCGGGTGATTTCGCGCTCCAGCGCCAAAAGATCGCCCGGCCGTTCGGCGCGGCGCACAATCTGCTTCGCCTCTTCCAGCGCCGCCTCGATGCGGCGGCGGAAATCGGCCTCATAGGCGACAAAGAACGACGGGCCGCGCTCGACGAAATGCTCGCCGTCGGTCCTGAGCATGGCAAGGTCGATGCCGTCCATCGAGGTGCCGCTCATCAGCCCTATCGCGCAAAATGCCGTCATGGTGCCGCCGTTCTTGTGATTCCGTCCCGCAAGATGCTAAACGCGCGCGATCACACTTGCCACGGCCCGCTGAAAAACAGGCCAAAAGCTTTCCGGGAAAGAAATATGGCCGCTTTCAAGTCCGACTTCCTGCGCATCATGAGCGAGCGCGGCTTCATCCACCAGACCTCGGACGATGCCGGGCTGGACAAGCTTTTCGCCACGGAAACGGTGAGCGCCTATATCGGCTTCGATCCGACGGCGTCGAGCCTGCATGCGGGCGGGCTGATCCAGATCATGATGCTGTACTGGATGCAGCAGACCGGGCACCGCCCGGTGGCGCTGATGGGCGGCGGCACCGGCATGGTCGGCGACCCGTCCTTCAAGGACGAGGCGCGCAAGCTGATGACGCCAGAGACGATCCAGTCCAACATCGACGGTATCAAACAGGTTTTTTCGAACTATCTGACCTTCGGTGACGGCACCAACGATGCGCTGATGGCCAACAATGCGGAGTGGCTTTTGCCGCTCAACTATCTCGAATTCCTGCGCGATGTCGGCCAGCATTTTTCCGTCAACCGGATGCTGTCGTTCGATTCGGTCAAGCAGCGGCTCGACCGCGAGCAATCGCTGTCCTTCCTCGAATTCAACTACATGATCCTGCAGGCCTACGACTTCGTTGAACTGAACCGCCGCCACGGCGTGCGGCTGCAGATGGGCGGGTCGGACCAGTGGGGCAACATCGTCAACGGCATCGACCTTGGCCGTCGGCTCGACACGCCGCAGCTTTACGCGCTGACCACGCCGCTGCTGACCACCTCGTCGGGGGCCAAGATGGGCAAGTCGATGAACGGCGCGGTGTGGCTGAACCCCGACATGCTTTCGGCCTACGATTTCTGGCAATATTGGCGTAACACCGAGGACGCCGATGTCGGCCGCTTCCTGAAGCTCTACACCACCATGCCGCTTTCCGAGATCGCGCGGCTGGAAGCGCTGGGCGGGTCGGAAATCAACGAGGCCAAGAAGATCCTCGCGACCGCGATCACCACGCTGCTGCATGGGCGCGAAGCCGCCGACGCCGCCGGCGAGACCGCGCGCAAGACGTTCGAGGAAGGCGTCACCGCCACTACCTTGCCGACAGTCGAGGTGGCGCGCGCGACGCTCGAAGCCGGTGTCGGCATCCTGTCGCTGTTCGTCACGGCGGGCCTTGCCGCCTCCAACGGCGAAGCGCGGCGCCACATCCAGGGCGGCGCGCTGCGCCTCAACGACCAGTTGGTCACCGACGACAAGCGATCGGTGACACTTCAGGATCTGAGTCCGGAAAACGCCATAAAGCTTTCTCTCGGCAAGAAAAAACACATTCTGATCCGCCCGGTGTGAGCCTTCCCTTCTCCCCTTGTGGGAGAAGGTGGATTGGCGCGAAGCGCCAAGACGGATGAGGGGTGCTGGAAGGAATGAGGCGCTGGCGCTCCGGCCAACACCCCTCATCCGACCTCGCTTTGCTCGGCCACCTTCTCCCACAAGGGGAGAAGGAAGAACCGTCAGCGAAACTCGAAAATCGAGCGGAAGATGCCCGGCGCGATGACCGATAGCGGATTGATGGTCAGAACCGGCTTGCTGGCGGCTCCCCGCAGCCGGTAAGTCACGCCGATCAGGCCGCGGTCGCGGCCATTGCCGAGCAGCGCGCCGATGATGGGAAGTTCCCCGAATATGCGGTTGAGGCCATAGGCCGGCATGAACGTGCCGGTCATGTCCATATGGTCGTTCTGGTCGTAGAGCGTTCCCTGGAAAGTCGTGCCGATCAAGGGGCCGCGCAGCACGCCGTTCGACAGTTTCAAATAGCCCTTGCCCTTGTCGATTTCGGCATAGCCGCGCTCGAACTTGACTTGAGACGTGTCGATCTTGCCCCTGACCGCCTGGTTGAGGCTGCGGTCGTCGCCGGCCGGCGTTGTCGAAACGATCGAAGCCAGCTTCGGCTCGTTGACCACGAGGAAATCGCGGGCGACCACCTTGCCCCGCATAGACCCGGCCGCATCGCTGGCAAGCGTCAGCGAGATCGCGCCGCCCCGCATATGATCGTAGATGTCCAGAAAGCGAAGGATGGCGCCGGCATCGGCCGATTTCATGTCGAGCGTGCGCTGCCCGCCGCTGGCCGTCCTGCTGACGGTGATCGCGCCGCCCGACCCGGCCGCCGCGCTGACCTTGAGCCCGGTTATCCGCGAGCCAGACGCGCTGTAATCGAGCTTCAGGTTCGACAGCTTTTCATCGTGAAAGCCGGTCAGCGAACCGACATCGGCGCTGACCGAAACCGAATCCGAGCCAACGGATTTGGTGGCGGTGTCGGCATCGGACATGAACTGCTTGATAAGGGAGCGCGCATCCAGCGCCTGGCCGCTGATGCTGACAGCGTAGCCCTTGGCGGAGCGCTTCACCGAAACCGCGACATCGTCACCCCGGTTCAGCGCCACCCTGGTGAAGCGGGCCGAGGACAGGCTGCCTCCCGACAGGGCGACGCTGCCGTCGATGGCGAACGTCTTGCCGTCGAGGGCGAAGTCGGACAGCGTCGTGGTCTTGTCGGTGCTGGCCATGGTGAAGGCGACATTGGCGGGAATGCCCGGCCCCTTGCTCCACCCGGCCCACGGAATGTTCAGCCGGGCGTTGGTCAGGTCGGCCTCGACGGTCTGGCTGCCGTCATCGTTCCTGTCGAGCGCGACTTTTACGGTTCCGTCCAGCAGCACCGACAATCCCGGCATGAACGTCTCGCGGGTCTTGTCGTCCAGTGCCAGCACCACCTTGCGGCTGCGCGGCGGCCCTTCCGGTTCCAGCGGCTCGATCATGTCGATGTCCGCCGGTATGCCGTTCAGCAGCGCATGCGCGTCGATCACCGCCTTTTGCGGATCGACCGTGATCGAACCGTCGGCGCTGCTCACCATTTGCCCGTCGAACGGCTTTGCCAGCGCCAACCCCTTGTAGTCCAGCGCCACCAGCCAACCGAGATCCTTCGTGTCGGCTCCGGACTGAAGCGGAATATCCGCCTTGACGTTGCCCGTCACCGTTCCCGATATGTCGGCAGGCAGCAGGCCGACATGGCGCATCGCGTTGATCGGTTCATAGGAGGAAAGCTCGACGATGGCCGGCGCTTCGCCCGCGACATCGATGTCGAGCACGCCGATGACGGGCGGATTATCGGCCCGCTTTATGTCGAGCCTGCCGTTGCTGGCCGCCACGGTGCGGCCGCTCGGCATGTAGACCGTGCCGGAAGACAGCGAAATGGCGACATCGTCGCCGTGGAACTCGACGACACCGTTCGCGTCGCGCACCGGGGGAATGCGCCCGGCCGTATCGAAGCGCGAGCCCTCTACCTGAAACCGGCCTGATACTTCCTCGGCGGTAAGCTTCCTGCCGTCGCCCAACCGGCCCGGCGCCACCTGGAACTGAAGCGTCGCATCGGTTACGCGCCCGCCGAAAAGGTTGTTCAGGACCCAGCGGCGCGCATTGGCTGCCGAAAGCCATGGCCACAATTGCTTGACGTGCGACACCGGCATGTCGTGAACATTGAGCGCCAGCATCAGCCCTGGCTCCTTGCCCTCGACAAAGTCCACCAGGGCCGAGCCACGCACTTCGCCATTGCCGGTCGACCTGACGGCGATGGTGTCCGCCACCAGTTTTCGCGTCGTCGTCGAATAGGTGCCCGCTATCCGGGCGACGAACGGCATTGCGGCTTCCGGCGATTCGAGCGGCGCCAGCATCGAACCGTCGCTGACCAGATCGTAGCGGTAGGATGGCTCCTCGCCGGCAACGCCCCTGGCAGGCTTCGGCCCGACTGAACCCGCGAAGAGAAAGGTGGAGCGGCCCGTCTTCATCTGCAGCCGGCCGATCGACAGCTTATTCGTTCCGGCAGCCAGCGTGGCGTCGAGATCGATGTCGGCAGGCAGCAGGCCGTGGCGGCCGGAATCGAGCACCGAGCCCTTCAGCGATAGCGCCGCCACCAGTTGCCGCGGCTTTCCATCGCTGCCCTCATTGCCCGTAAAATGCAGCGCCAGCATGCCAAGCTTCGACCCGCCGGCCGAGACGGCGGCGCTTGCCGTCGTCCCCAGGTCGGCCTGCACATCCAGCGCCGTAACAAGGTGCGTTTCGGGGTCGCGCGTGGCCGAAGCGTCAACGGCCAGTGCCCTTCCGTCGATGTCGGCCTGTGCGGTGAGCCGCATCTGCCCCCGCCCGGCCTGAAAGGCCCTTGCCTTGGCGATGCTGACCAGCTTAACCAACCCCGTCTTCGGCAGCACCAGTTCGACATTGGCGAGCCTTATTTCGCGCAACGAATCCAGGCGCACCGCGTCCAGCGCCTGATGAACCGCCGCGAAGGCCGCGCCGATCACCTTGTCGGGGTCGATCAGGCCGTCGCCATTGTGCAAGCCTTCTGCCCAACCGCTCCCACCGGTGGAAGGAAGCGAGGCGAGCACAAGGCGGGCGTCGGAAATCCTGGCGCTGCTCAGGCTGAGCTTGCCGCCGAGCAACGGGAAAAGCCTGACGCCGAAGCGAATCCGGCCGGCATCCAGCATGGGCTGGCCATCCGCCGTCTTGAGGCTGACGCCATCGACCTGCAGCGCCAGAAAGCTCGCCCCGTCGAGCGTTATCCGGGCCGGGCCGACGGCCACGTCGACATCGACGCCGGCCAGTTCCTCCACCGCGCGCTCCGCCTCGGCGCGCAGGCGCTCGGAGCCAAGACCCAGCCAGTTGATCGCGGAGACCGCGACCGCCAGCAACAGCACCAGCGCCGCCAGACCGACAAGCAGCCGCCCAAGGCCGCGGGCCAGCCGCCTGACCGAACTTCTCTCCATGGCCGGCAGATCGCATGCGGACGGCAATGCGCCCAGATCGGCGATTTCGTCGCGCCTGAACTTTATCTTCTCGTGCCGGGGATGGTCCTGATCCACTACGTCGGCCCCGGATCGGCCGGAGCCGCTGTGCCGGTGACCATCAGCCGGCTTTCCCGATGGGCGAACCCGACACTACCAGGTAATGCCGGCGGACCGCCTCGCCATCGAGGAAACAGAACTGCTTCAGCCAAGACAGGAACCGCTCCAGCTTTTGTTTCGCGAACTCAGATCGTGGACGAATCCCCGTTCGGCATTATAACAATTCTTGCGCGCGTAACGTCAAACAAGGGCAAGTATATGACAGAAATGAAAATTGGTGACCCGGCCCCTGCGTTTGAACTGGTGCGAGAGGATGGCCAGACAAGCATGCTTTCCGATTTTTCCGGCAAGCCCTTCGTCCTCTACTTTTACCCCCGCGACGATACCAGCGGCTGCACGAGCGAGGCGATCGACTTTTCGCGGCTGAAACCGGCCTTCGAAAAGGCCGGCGTCACGGTGATCGGCATCTCGCCAGACAGCGCCGCCAAGCATCGGAAATTCAGCGCCAAGCACGAACTGACGGTCGAACTCGTCGCCGACGAGGAACGCAAGATCATCGAAGCCTATGGCGTGTGGGTGGAAAAGTCGATGTATGGACGCCGCTACATGGGCGTCGAGCGCGCCACCTTCCTGGTCGGGCGTGATGGCCGGATCGCCGGCATCTGGCGTAAGGTGAAGGTGAAAGGCCATGCGCAAGCCGTACTGGAGGCGGCGCAGGCGCTTTAGCCGGGCCAGAACGCCCCTGCGTAGGGTCCCGGCCCCATAATCCAGGACCCTTCACGCAAAGCTTTGTTAACCTTAACGATGTGTAATCGGCTGCATCTTTGGTGCGGTGGATGAAAGCTTTGAGCTCGTGAGTGCAATCGGACAATCCACGGTCTTCGGCAGGCGAAAGGAACCCCACACGATCATCATCGCGCATGGCGATGAGATACGGCACTTTACGCTGCGCCCATGGGTTGTCGCTTTCCTGGGCTCGGCGCTGGCCGCGATGGCGGTCGGCTACCTTCTGGCAACGTCCTATCTGGTCCTGCGCGACGATCTCATCGGCGCGACCACGGCGCGGCAGGCGCGCATGCAGCAGGCCTATGAAGATCGCATTTCGGCGCTGCGCGCGCAGGTCGACCGCATCACCAGCCGCCAGCTTCTCGACCAGCAATTGATGGAAACCAAGGTCAGCGAACTTATCGAACGCCAGACCGAGTTGAGCGAACGTCATGGCCGGCTTGGCCCCATACTGGAAAGGGCGGAGAATGCCGTCGGCACCTCCCTGCCCGCTGCCGCCCCCCTGCCCGGCAGCAAGCCCGACCGCGCGGACCTGACCGGCAGCATCAACGCAGTCACCCATAGCGTGCGGCTTGCCAGCCTCGACGCCACCGGCACGCGGCCGTTCTCGCTGTGGTCTACCCGATCGACCAAAGCGCCGAGCGAAACCTCAGCCGACATGGCCGACAAGCTGTTCGTCTCGATCAACCAGTCGCTTCGCAGCATCGAGGCGAAGCAACTGACGCACATTACCGAGTTGGCTGAAAACGCCTACGACAAGGCCGACGCCATTTCCGACGCGCTGGAGGCAGCCGGGCTGCCAGTCGACAGCGATTTGAGCCCGGACGCCTTTGGCAAGAGCGATGTCGGCGGCCCGCTGATCCCGGTCGACAGCTCGACGATGTTCGACAGCAAGGTCAAGGATCTGGACGAAGCGCTCGACACGCTGGACAAGCTGAAGACGGAAGCGCGCCGGCTGCCGCTGGCCAATCCCGCGCCGGGCCATACCGTGACCAGCCCATTCGGTGTTCGCACCGATCCCATCATCGGCGCAGCCGCCCTGCATTCGGGAATGGATTTTCGTGCCCCTGTCGGCATGTCGGCGACCGTCACGGCTCCCGGCGTCGTCACCAAGGCCGGCTGGAACGGCGGCTATGGACGCATGGTCGAGGTCGACCACGGCCAGGGCTATGCGACGCGCTACGCCCATCTCAGCGAGGTTCTGGTGAAAGTCGGCGACAAGCTCAATGCCGGCGATGTCGTCGGCAAGACCGGCAGCAGCGGCCGATCGACCGGCCCTCATTTGCATTACGAAATCCGCCTCAAGGGCCAGGCGATCAACCCGCTGCGCTTCCTGAAGGTCGGCAAGCAGGTCGCCAAATACCTTTGATTCGGGACGGTTACAGGCGGATTTCTCGCATGGTGGTTCGCGGGCGCGGACCGCACTGGGATTCACGTTTACTGTGGGGAGCAAAGTCTGAACTGCCGATCCGGCATTAAGACTTTTCATTTTCCAAGACTGCTAAGTCGTTGAAAAATGGCGCGAGTGACGGGACTCGAACCCGCGACCTCCGGCGTGACAGGCCGGCACTCTAACCGACTGAGCTACACCCGCGCTTCAGACGAACCCGGCAAGCCGTGTGCGTCGAGCGGGTGGATAGGGGTTTCGTCGCAGGGTGTCAAGCATGCCGAAGCGGCATAAATGAAAAGAGCCGAAGGTTTTTCCACCGCGCCGCGAAAGCCGGCAAGATCGGCACCGCAGATGACGCAATTCGCTCAGTAAAGCGTGTCGCCTGCATATTTGTGGCCTGAACCTCAAACCCGTGTTCCATGCATGTCATTGCCCGGAAACCAGTACCCACTTTCGCGCGACATATGTCGCAGCACACCACCCTCGGATTCGCCCGACGCGCTTCAGGCCCTTTTATGCATGTCGTTGCCCCGAAATCGGTACTCACATTCGGGCGACATGGATTAGGCCTTGCGAAACGCCGCCCGGCCTGCTTAAAGCTGCCGCCGGAGCGGGCGATTAGCTCAGTTGGTAGAGCGCCTCGTTTACACCGAGGATGTCGGCGGTTCGAGTCCGTCATCGCCCACCACCCCGCTCCCATACGGCCCCAATCGACGTTCATTATCTCGCGAGATCGTCGGCTACGCGCCAACTCGATGCAAAAGCTGAGGGCTTAAGCCGACAGAAGCGAGCGTATCTGGTGGCAAACCGATTCGGTTGCACAGCTGTTTTCCACCCTCGGCTGCTTCTGGCCAATTGCGCCCTCTCGCGGCATAGCCAGGTTCCTTTATCCACTCGACCGCATGCCGGCTGAACATGTCCACGACGCAGATGGACGGGATACCTAACTCTCTAGCCGCGAAAAGGGCATGCTCGGTCCGGGGGGCGTTGCTTGCGACCACGAGCCTTGGCTTTACGCGTTCAAGCAGCCTGACCATCGTGCGCACGGGCAGGAAGGCTTGTCGGCCCTTCTCCGCATAAATCTCAAGTGCCCGGCGTTCGCCGTGAACTGCAACCAGGTCGAGAAAATTAAGCCCGTGATAGGCGACGGATTCGTTCCACGGCACGAGGCCCGCAACCTCCTGTGAGCCCAGCAATCTTTCACCTGCGGCCAGAACGGCGAGATCGTTTGCCTCCGGAAAATTTACATAGCCGAAATAGGGCTGTTTGCGCGCGGCAAGGTATTTTTGCGCGGTGGTCAACGCCAGATATGCGCTATTGAAGCCTTCTTCCGTCATTTTCCTGAAGACAGGCTCAAGCATGGTGACGTGCCCGCCCCCATAAGAAGCAAAAAGGATGTCGGTCGCCTCGGTCGTGGCGCTAGGCGTGGACGCTCAGGTTTCGTGCGCGGCATTGTCGGTCCTGACAATCAGATCAAACAGAATGCGGCGAGCCGCCTGCTCGTCCTCCTGCTCCAGCGCCGCGCCGAGATCGCGTAGCGCGGCGCCCAGATCGACATCGTCAACGGCAGATGCGGCACGCAAGATCTTCTCGTGCCTTGTCCGTTCGGCGGTGGCGGCGTCGTAGAACAGTTCCTCGTACATTTTCTCGCCGGGGCGTTTGCCGGTGGCGATGATTTCAATGTCGCCATGCGGGTTCGCGACCGACTTGACGCTCAACCCTGCCAGACGGACCATGTTTTCGGCCAGATCGGCAATCAGCATCGGCTGGCCCATGTCGAGCAGGAAGACGTCGCCGCCATCCGACAAGGCTCCCGCCTGGACGATGAGTTCGGCGGCCTCCTGGATGGACATGAAGTAGCGCGTCATGGCCCGGTCGGTCAGCGTCAGCGGCCCGCCCGTGGCGATCTGTTCCTTGAAAAGCGGAACCACCGAGCCGTTTGAACCCAGCACATTGCCGAACCGCACGCAGCAAAAGCGCTGCCCCGAGTCCGCCTCTGCGGCAGCGCACGCCTTTTTGCGCACAATCAGCTCGGCCCAGCGCTTGGTCGCGCCCATGACGTTGGTGGGGCGAACCGCCTTGTCGGTCGAAATCAGCACGAAGCTCGCCACACCGGTTTCAAAGGCGATATCGGCCACGGTCCTGGTGCCGAAGACATTGTTCTGGATGCCTTCGAGGGCATTGGCTTCGACCAGCGGAACATGCTTGTGCGCGGCGGCGTGGAACACCACCTCGACCCCGTGCTCGACCATGGCATGCCGCACCCGCCTTGCGTCCGTCACCGAGCCCAGAACGGCGACGATCGGTGAATCGCTGCGCCCAGCCAGTTCCTGGTCGATCTTGTAGAGGGCAAATTCGTTGGCCTCGAACAGGACCAGCCGCCGCGGACCCCACTGCGCGATCTTGCGGCACAATTCGGAGCCGATCGAGCCGCCGGCGCCGGTAACCATCACCGTGCGCCCCACGATCATCGCCCGAATGAGATCGAGGTCGGGCGGCACGGAGGAGCGGCCAAGCAGGTCGTCGATATCGATCTCGCGGATCTGGCTGACCAGATATTTTCCGGTAACGATGTCGGCAATCTCGGGCAGCGACTGAACCTTGACGCCCTGCCGGCTGACCGAGCCGATGATTTCTTTTCGGCGCGCGGCCGAAAGGGATGGCATCGACAGAACCACCTGCTTGACGCCGAAATCCTGCACCAGGATTGCGAGCGCAGACGGCGGATAGACCCGGATGCCCACGACTTCGCGGCGGTGCAAGGCGGTGTCGTCGTCGATGAAGCCGGCAATGAAATGGCTGGCGTGCAGGGACAGGGCCAGTTGCCGCCCCGCCTCGCCCGCGCCGTAGATGACCACTGCGGGCCGCTGCAACATCAGCTTGCGCGACGTCGGCCAGAACAGCCATTTTGCGGTGAAGCGGCTGCCGATGACGGCGCCATTGTCGATCATGAGGTCGAGGTCGGCGACTTTGCCCATATCGGTCCTGGGGTGACGATCGGCGGCGCGGCCCGGATTGGCAGCGGTGTTCTTCTGGGTGCCGGCGCAAACATATTGCCGGGGGTGACGATCGGCGAAAATGCCGTCGTGGGTGCAGGTGCTGTGGTGCTTGAAGATGTGCCGGCCGACGCCGTGTATGTCGGCGTCCCGGCCCGGAGAATACGATAGGAAAGCCAAGTTGGATATCTCGACAATCAGCATTTCCCGTTCGTCGACAGTGCGCGAAGCCCTGGCAGTCCTCGACCTATCCGCTGCCGGGATACTCCTGCTCATTGAACCGGACGGCTCCTTCGAGCGCACCATCACCGACGGCGACCTTCGCCGCCTGATGCTGAATGGATCGGAACTGGACGACAGGCTGGAAATCTTGCCAAAAGTCGCCTCGATCACCTTGTCCCCCGATCATACGCGCCGGGCCGCCTTCGACCTGATGCAGCGCTTCAAGATCAACCATCTGCCGGTCATCGATGGTGCCGGCCGCGCGGTAGCGCTTTTCGAACGCGCGAGGCTCGACGAGCAGGTGTTGCTGTCGACACCTCACATGGGGTCGACGGAACTCGAATTCGTCGAGGAGGCGTTTCGCACAAACTGGATCGCGCCGATCGGCCCGAATGTGGACGCGTTTGAACGAGAACTTGCCGAGAATGTCGGCGTCGGCCACGCGGTCGCCCTGAATTCGGGAACGGCGGCAATTCATCTGGCATTGCGCCTGCTGGAGGTCGGCCCGGGAGATCGGGTCTTCTGCTCGACCTTGACGTTCATTGCCAGTGTCAGCCCCATCCTGTTTCAGGGCGCGGAGCCCGTATTCATCGATTCCGAGCCACAGAGCTGGAACATGTCGCCTGTCGCGCTTGAGCACGCGCTCGAGAACGCAAAACGGGAGGGAAAGCTTCCCAAGGCGGTCATCGTGGTCTCGCTTTACGGGCAAAGCGCGGACATGGATCCCATCATGGCGCTATGCGACAGTTTTGGCGTACCCGTCATCGAGGATGCCGCCGAATCCCTCGGCGCCCAGTACAAGGGAAAGGCATCCGGTACGTTCGGGCGCATCGGGATCTACTCGTTCAACGGCAACAAGATCATCACCACGTCCGGCGGTGGCATGCTAATCACCGAGGAGGCGGCGTTTGCCGACAGAGCCCGGTTCCCTTTCGACACAGGCGCGCGATCCCGCGCCCCATTACCAGCACTCGACCATCGGCTATAACTACCGCATGAGCAATATCCTGGCCGGCATCGGCCGCGGGCAGTTGCGCGTTCTCGATGACAGGGTTGCGGCGCGACGGGCAGTGTTTGAAACCTACAAATCGGAACTCGCTGCCTGCGATTGGATTGAATGGATGCCGGAGCCCGACTGGAGTTACTCGACCCATTGGCTATCGGCCTGTGCCGTCAGACCAGGAACTGCCGGGATCACCAGCAAGGCGATCATCCAGCGGCTGTTCGGCGAGTTCATCGAGGCGAGGCCGGTATGGAAGCCCATGCATCTGCAACCGATCTTTGCAGGCTTGTCTTATTACCCGCATTCCAACCTGTCGGTATCCGACGACCTGTTCGAACGCGGCCTGTGCCTGCCGTCCGGCTCCAATATGTCGGAAGCGCAAATCTCCCGCGTCGTGGACGCGATCCGCAAGGTTTAGCACCGGCAGGCCCCGATTCCGTCGCGAGCGACGAACAACGACCTGCCCCAAAAGAAAAAGCCGGGCATGCCCGGCTCCTCCCTATGGATAAAGGTCAGATGCGTTAGTTGACCGCATCCTTGAGACCCTTGCCGGCCGAGAATTTCGGCACTGTGCGGGCAGGAATCTGTACTTCCGCCCCAGTCTGCGGGTTACGACCCGTCGATGCCGCACGGGCTGACACGGTGAAATTTCCGAATCCGACAAGCCGGACGTCTCCGCCCTTCTTCAGTTCGCCCGTGATGGTGGCAAATACCGCATCAACAGCGGACTGCGCGTCGCCCTTCGAAATACTCGCGGCGTCGGCGACAGCAGACACCAGTTCGTTCTTGTTCATAAAAATTCCCTTCCATGAGAAAACCGGACAAGCGACTCAACCGGCAGGAAACGGACTTTAGAAAGAAGCGTTCCCGCAACCAAGCTGGCTTACCCGGAAAATTTCGAAAAATCCCATGTTTTTATAGGTTTTTCACATGAAAAAGCCGGACACGAGGCCCGGCTTTCCCATTGTGCACCGCACACTCTGCAAAGTTCAGTGCGAGAGCGATTTCGCGGCCTCATCCTCGGTGTCTGCCACGGCCGGCATACCGACCGGTTCCACCCACTCGATCGGCTCCGGCATCCGCACCAGCGCGTGGCGAAGCACCTCGCCTACCCTGGCCACCGGAATGATCTCCATGCCGTTTTTCACATTGTCCGGTATCTCCGCCAAATCCTTGGCGTTGTCCTCCGGAATGAGCACCGTCTTGATGCCGCCGCGCAGTGCCGCCAGCAGCTTCTCCTTGAGGCCGCCGATCGGCAGGATCCTGCCGCGCAGCGTGATTTCGCCCGTCATGGCGATATCCGCCCGGACCGGAATACCGGTCAGGATGGAGACGATCGCGGTCGCCATGGCGACGCCCGCCGACGGACCGTCCTTCGGGGTCGCCCCTTCCGGTACGTGGACATGGATATCGCGCTTGTCGAACAGTGGCGGCTCGACGCCGAAATCGACAGCCCGCGAGCGGACATAAGACGCCGCCGCAGAAATCGATTCCTTCATCACGTCCTTCAGGTTGCCGGTTACCGTCATGCGGCCCTTGCCCGGCATCATGACGCCTTCGATCGTCAGCAATTCGCCGCCGACCTCGGTCCATGCCAGGCCGGTGACGACACCGACCTGATCGTCGGTCTCGACCTGGCCGAAACGATAACGCGAGACGCCGAGATAGTCGGCAAGGTTCTCCGCCGTCACCGCAATGGACTTCTTCTTGGTCTTGATGATGTCCGTCACCGCCTTGCGGGCGAGCTTCATCAGGTCGCGCTCCAGGCTGCGTACGCCCGCTTCACGGGTGTAGGTCTGGATGATGGCGCGGATCGCGTCCTCGCTGACCGAAAACTCCTTGGCCTGCAAGGCGTGATCACGCATCACCTTCGGCATCAGATGCCGCTTGGCGATCTCGATCTTCTCGTCCTCGGTATAGCCGGCGATACGGATGATTTCCATGCGGTCCATCAAGGGCGCCGGGATATTCAGCGTATTCGCCGTCGTCACGAACATCACGCTCGACAAATCGTATTCGACCTCGAGATAGTGATCCATGAACGTCGAGTTCTGTTCCGGATCGAGCACTTCGAGCAGCGCCGACGAAGGATCGCCACGGAAATCCTGGCCCATCTTGTCGATCTCGTCGAGCAGGAAGAGCGGGTTGGATTTCTTGGCCTTCTTCATCGACTGGATGACCTTGCCGGGCATCGAGCCGATATAGGTGCGGCGATGGCCCCTGATCTCGGCCTCGTCGCGCACGCCGCCCAGCGCCATGCGGATGAACTCGCGGCCGGTCGCCTTGGCGATCGACTTGCCGAGCGAGGTCTTGCCAACGCCGGGAGGGCCGACGAGGCACAGGATCGGCCCCTTCAGCTTCTTCTGGCGGCTCTGCACGGCCAGGTACTCGACGATGCGGTCCTTGACCTTGTCGAGGCCGTAATGGTCGGTATCGAGCACCGCTTGCGAGAAATTCAGGTCCTTGCTGACCTTGGAGTTCTTGCCCCACGGAATCGACAGCAGCCAATCGAGATAATTGCGCACGACCGTGGATTCGGCCGACATGGGCGACATCGTCTTCAGCTTCTTCAACTCGGCGTCCGCCTTCTCGCGGGCCTCCTTGGAAAGCTTGGTCTTCTTGATGCGCGCCTCGATCTCGGCGGCCTCGTCGCGGCCGTCTTCACCCTCGCCGAGTTCCTTCTGGATCGCCTTCATCTGCTCGTTGAGGTAGTATTCGCGCTGCGTCTTCTCCATCTGGCGTTTTACACGCGAGCGGATGCGCTTCTCCACCTGCAGGACGGAGATTTCGGCTTCCATGAAGCCCATCGCCTTTTCCAGCCGCTCCTTGACGGACAGCGTGGCAAGCATTTCCTGCTTTTCGGGGATCTTGATGGCCAGATGCGAAGCGACCGTATCGGCAAGCTTGGAATAGTCGTCGATCTGGCTGGCGGCGCCCACCACTTCCGGCGAAATCTTCTTGTTCAGCTTGACGTAGTTTTCGAAGTCGGTGACGACAGAACGCGCCAGCGCTTCCACCTCGACCTCTTCTTCCTCCGGCTCGACCAGCAGGCTGGCGGCTGCCTCGTGAAAATCGGTACGATCGGTGAACGACGTAATCTTGGCGCGCGTGGCACCCTCGACCAGCACCTTGACGGTACCGTCCGGCAATTTCAGCAATTGAAGCACATTGGCGAGCGTGCCGATGTCGAAGATCGCGGAAGCCTCCGGATCGTCGTCAGCGGCATTCATCTGGGTGGCGAGCAGGATCTGCTTTTCCTGCCCCATCACCTCTTCCAGCGCCTTGATCGACTTTTCACGGCCCACAAAGAGCGGAACGATCATGTGCGGAAACACCACGATGTCGCGCAACGGGAGGACCGCGAAGACGCCGTCCGTGACAGGCTTGGCTTGTTTGGCCATTGTCCAACCTTTCTTATCGTGGTCGCCAATCGGCCAACCGCGAATCTCATATTAACGACCGGGGATCGTTCCGCCTATTACCCATTGCAGGGGATTTCATCAGCACAGAATGCGAGCCTTTGGCCTTCCCCCGTTAGTTGGAGGTACAGCCGGCAAAGATCAAGGGTTGATCTTCACGGTCTCCACTTACCCATATGGTAACCCGAACACCAAAACGGCGCCTCGCGGCGCCGTTTCGTTTTCATTGCATGCCCGCCGTATCAGGCGCTAACATTGCCCTTCTTTTCCTTGTTGTCGGAATAGATGTAGAGCGGCCGTGCGCTGCCCGTCACCACTTCCTCGGAAATCACCACTTCGCGCACGCCTTCGAGTGCGGGCAGTTCGAACATGGTATCGAGCAGGATCGCTTCCATGATCGAACGCAGGCCGCGTGCGCCGGTCTTGCGCTCGATGGCGCGCTTGGCGATGGCCGACAGGGCGTTCTCGTGGAAGGTCAGGTCGACGCTCTCCATCTCGAACAGGCGCTGGTACTGCTTGACCAGCGCATTCTTCGGCTCGGTCAGAATCTCGATCAGCGCCGGCTCGTCCAAATCCTCCAGCGTCGCCAGCACCGGCAGACGGCCGACGAATTCCGGGATCAGGCCGAATTTCAGCAAATCCTCCGGCTCGACCAGACGGAAGACTTCGCCGCTGCGCCTGTCTTCCGGCGAGGCGACCGTCGCGGAAAAGCCGATCGAGGTCTTGCGGCCGCGATCCGAGATGATCTTGTCCAGCCCGGAGAAAGCGCCGCCGCAGATGAACAGGATGTTGGCGGTATCGACCTGCAGGAATTCCTGCTGCGGATGCTTCCTGCCGCCCTGCGGCGGCACGGAGGCGACGGTGCCTTCCATGATCTTCAACAGCGCCTGCTGCACGCCCTCGCCCGATACGTCGCGGGTGATGGACGGGTTGTCGGACTTGCGCGAAATCTTGTCGATCTCGTCGATATAGACGATGCCGCGCTGCGCGCGTTCCACGTTGTAGTCGGCCGACTGCAGAAGCTTCAGTATGATGTTTTCGACATCCTCGCCGACATAACCGGCTTCGGTCAGCGTCGTGGCGTCCGCCATGGTGAACGGCACGTCGATGATGCGGGCGAGCGTCTGCGCAAGCAGCGTCTTGCCGCAGCCGGTCGGGCCGATCAAAAGGATGTTCGACTTCGCCAGTTCGACGTCGGCGCTCTTGGAGGCATGCGCCAGGCGCTTGTAGTGGTTGTGGACGGCCACCGACAGAACGCGCTTGGCGTAAGGCTGGCCGATCACGTAATCGTCGAGAACCTTCAGGATCTCCTGCGGTGTTGGCACGCCCTCGCGCGACTTCACCATCGAGGTCTTGTTCTCCTCGCGGATGATATCCATGCACAGTTCGACGCACTCGTCGCAGATGAACACCGTTGGACCGGCGATCAGCTTGCGCACCTCGTGCTGGCTCTTGCCGCAGAACGAGCAATAGAGGGTGTTCTTGGAATCACCGCCGCCGTTATTGCCGACCTTGCTCATTTCCCAGTCCTTTCATGGCGCCCGCCGATCGTCCGGCTGAAAGGGCGTGTACTCAATCTATCGCGGGAATACGCCGCTGCCAGTCCCTTGGCCCACACAACGCATTCCGTACGAAACACACATCAGAAAACGCAGCGCTTGATTCGCAGCGACCCCATTGAAAGCTAAGCCGCCGAAACTCAACAGAGCCTTAACGTTAAGCAATCGCTGCCCCCGTGGGAACAGCCAATTGTGGCCGAAATGCCGCAAATCCCCGCAAAAGTAGCGCGGGAGCCGCAGCTTCCTGCCATCGTGAGGCCTTGAAGCCGCAAATCAGGCGGTTGCGCCATCGATTTCGTCGCGCGACGTCAACACCTTGTCGATCAGGCCGAGTTCCAGCGCTTGCTCCGTCGACAGGAAGTTGTCGCGTTCCATGGCGTTGTGAATCGTCTCGTAATCCTGACCCGTGTGCTTGACGTAAATCTCGTTCAGGCGGCGCTTCAGACGCTCGGTAAACTGCGCGTGGATCATGATGTCGGTCGCCTGGCCCTGATAGCCGCCCGACGGCTGGTGCACCATGATCTGCGCATTCGGCGTCGAAAAGCGCATGTCCTTGGCCCCTGCCGTCAAAAGCAGCGAACCGGCCGACATGGCCTGCCCGACGCACAGCGTCGACACCGGCGGCTTGATGAACTGCATGGTGTCGTACATCGCAAGGCCGGAAGTCACTACACCACCCGGCGAATTGATGTAGAGCGAGATTTCCTTCTTGGGGTTTTCCGCCTCGAGGAACAGAAGCTGCGCGCAGACCAGCGACGCCATGCCGTCTTCGATCGGCCCGGTGATGAAGATGATGCGCTCTTTCAGCAGGCGCGAGAAAATGTCGTAGGCGCGCTCGCCGCGGTTGGTCTGTTCGACCACCATCGGGACGAGGTTCATGTAGGTTTCAATCGGGTCTTTCATGCCTGTCCCTTGCTTTCGGTATGGACTCCACCCCATGGGCCGGAATCGTACTGGATCGTTGTTGTGTAGATAAGGTACCGGCTAACCCTTGTGCAAGGCCGACAGCGCTGGCCGTCCGCTTAAGTCGCATTAAGGTTTCCGGTTAAGGAATGGCAGTTACACCGCCTCCGCCCGCAGCCAGCGCTTCAGCCCGGCCACATCTCCGTCGCCAACTGCCGCCGCCACGCGTCGCCCGACCGCCGCGCCGAACTTGTAGCCGTGGCCCGAGCAGGCCGAGATGACCAGGCATTTTCCCTTCTCGTGCGCCAGGAATTTTTCGTCCGCCGTGAAGGTGTAGGCGCAGGTGACCACTTCCGTTACCGCGTATTCTTCGATGCGCGCGATGGGCGGCGAAAACAGGTTGCGGATCGCCTCGCCTTCGCCTTCGACCGGCTCGCGGTTCCAGTCGGCGTCGCTGGTCGCCACCTTGTGCAGCCCGGAACCGAATTTCATGCCGGCCCCGCCGGAAGGTGGGATCATGTAGCCGTCGGTGATGCCGCCGACATCGAGGATGACGGGAGCCGCCTCCCACGCCGCCTTCAGGTCCGCCGGCGGCTCGACATAGGCCAAGGCTGTCCTGTACGTCTTTAGCGTACCGTCCAGTTCCGGAAACAGTTTCAGCACCCACGCGCCGGCCGTCACCACGATGCGGTCGGCCTGCATGGTTTCGCCTCCTTCCAGCGTCACGCGGCCGGCATCGGCATCGACTTCCGTTACCTTGCTGCTCTCGTAGATGTTGGCTCCGTTGTCCCGCAGCCATTCCACCAGGCCGGTGGCGATCTTCCTGCAATACAGCGCGCCGCCTTCCGGCGAGAAAAACGCATAGCGGAAGGTTCCTGCTTCAAGGAACGGCCAGCGCTTCACGGCGGCAACGGTTTCCAACACCTCGAGCGGAAAGTTGCCGGCAATCAGCCCGTCGCGATACTGCTCGGCTACGTCGCCCTCCTCGCGCGAAACGCACATGAAGCCACGCGGGTCGAGATGGCTTTCACCGAGATCGGCCCACAGTTCGTCCCACGCTTCATAGGCTTCGGTAATCAGCCGTCCGTAGCCGGCGGCCGAGCCATAGGCGCGGCGGATGATACGGTGATGGTCGCCGGAGGCAGCCAGCGGGTTGGGGATTTTCTCGCCCTGCTCGACCAGCGAGACCTGATGCCCGGCCTTGGTAAGCGACCACGCCGTCGCCAGGCCGTCGATACCGGCTCCCACCACAATCACGTTCATTCAGATATGCTCCGAGGTTTGGCATGCTTTGCGTTCAGCATAGGGTGCGGGGCTGTCGGGGCCAAGCAGAACGGCTGATCCAGCGCGGCCCAACCATGCCGCCAACCTCACAGTTTAATGACGTATTCCTTGCGGGTCGTTTCAAGCACTTGCCAGCTTCCCTTGAAGCCGGGCCGCAGGACGAAGCTGTCGCCGGCCCTGACGGTGCGCGCCTCGCCACCCTCCTCCGCGACGATCGAGACGCCGGACAGGATGTGGCAGAACTCCCACTCGTCATATTCGATGCGCCATTTTCCGGGCGTGGATTCCCAGATGCCGGCATAGAGGCCGCCTTCGCGCTCCTCCGCATTCCAGGTGCGGAATTTCGGATCGCCCGCAATCAGGCGATCCGGAGCCGGCGCTCCGAGTTCAGGCTCGACGCCGGCGGTCGTGATCTTCAAAAAATTAGCGGGCATGGAAGGCTCCGTTCTGCAAAGCCTTCCATGCCATGGCCGTTATGCCTTCGCCAGAGCCTGCTCGAGATCGGCGATGATGTCGGCGACATCCTCGATGCCGACCGACAGGCGAACTACTTCCGGCCCGGCACCGGCGGCGGTCTTCTGTTCGTCGGAAAGCTGGCGGTGCGTGGTCGAAGCCGGGTGGATGACCAGCGATTTGGTGTCACCGATATTGGCCAGGTGCGAGAACAGTTCCAGCCCCTCGACAAACTTGATGCCCGAATCGTAGCCACCCTTGAGGCCGAAGGTGAACACAGCGCCCGCGCCCTTTGGCGAATATTGCTGCTGCAGCGCATGGTTCTTGTCGCTCTTCAGGCCGGGATAGGAGACCCAAGAAACCTTCGGATGCTTCGACAGCCATTCGGCAACCGCCAACGCGTTGTCGCAATGGCGCTGCATCCGCAGCGGCAGCGTTTCCAGGCCGGTGACGATGAGGAACGCGTTGAACGGCGAGATCGCCGGGCCGAGGTCGCGCAGGCCAAGCACGCGGGCCGCGATGGCGAAAGCGAAATTGCCGAACGTCTCGTGCAGCACCATGCCGCCATATTCCGGGCGCGGCGTGGACAGCATCGGATATTTGCCGGACTTCGACCAATCGAAGGTGCCGCCATCGACGATGATGCCGCCGATGGAATTGCCATGACCGCCGATGAATTTCGTCGCCGCATGCACCACGATGTCGGCGCCATGTTCGAAGGGGCGCAGCAGATAGGGCGAGGCCATCGTGTTATCGACGATCAGCGGCAGGCCGTGCTTGTGCGCGATAGCGGCGATCGCCTTGATGTCGACGAACTCACCACCCGGATTGGCAAGGCTCTCAATGTGGATCGCCTTGGTCTTGGCGTCGATCTGCTTCTCGAAGCTCTCCGGATTGTTGACGTCAGCCCAGCGCACTTCCCAGCCGAAATTCTTGAAGGCGTGGCCGAACGCATTGATGGTGCCGCCATAGAGCTTGCTGGCGGCAACGAAATTATCGCCGGATTTCAGCAGCGTGTGGAAGACGAGCAGATGGGCCGCCTGGCCGGACGCCGTGGCAAGGGCCGCGGTTCCGCCTTCAAGGGCGGCGACGCGCTCTTCCAGCACCGCCTGCGTCGGGTTCATGATGCGGGTGTAGATGTTGCCGAATTGTTTCAGGCCGAACAGGGCGGCGGCGTGGTCGGCATTCTCGAACACGAAGGACGTGGTCTGGTAGATCGGTACGGCGCGCGCGCCGGTTGCCGGATCGGGCTTTGCGCCAGCATGTACGGCAAGCGTATCGAAACCGGGCGTGCGTTGTGTCATGAAAATTCCCTCCAGAAGACTGTGTGTGAAGCCGGCAGCATCTTTGAAGGAGCGCGGCCATCAATGCAAAGGGGAAAATGCCTCACCGCCTTGGGTGGCGGAATAAACGGATCGAGAAACGGTTATATTTTGGAATAATATTCCAACCTACCGCTGGCGAATGCCCAAACTCTGAAACCCGCTGCGCATGATCGGCTTTTTCGACGACAGGACACCGGAATTAACACCGTTCCAGCCGATCTCGCCGGAAAGCCGGCCATACTCGATCTTGGGGCAGCGGTTCATCACCACCTTGATGCCGGCAGCCTCCGCTTTGGCGGCGGCCTCATCGCTGCGTACCGTCAACTGCATCCAGATGACTTTCGGCAGCGGATCGAGCGCCAGCGCCTCATCGACAATCCCCGGCACGGCGGCCGAAGCACGGAAAATGTCGACCATGTCGATGGGTTCGGGGATATCGGCCAGCCTCGCATAGGTCATGCGGCCGAGGATTTCCTTGCCGGCGTGGCCCGGATTGACCGGAAACACCCCAAACCCCTTGCTGAGCAGGTATTTCAACACAAGGAAGCTAGGGCGCACGTCGTTCGCCGACGCGCCAACCATGGCGACCGTCTTCACCGAGGTGAGAATGCCGGCGACATAGGCGTTGTCGTAAGCGTCGTGGTTCATGCGGGCAAGGCTATGTTGCCAGCGGCGTCGATGGGGAAATCGGGGTTGTGCGCGACCTCCCACACATGGCCTTCCGTGTCGGCGAAATAGCCGTACCAGCCGCCCCAGAAGGCGCGGCCAGCCGGCTTGACGATGCGGCCGCCAGCCTTTTGCGCCTGGGCGAGCACAAGATCGACCTCTTCGTCCGACCTTGTATTGTAGGCAAGATAGACGCGCGACGGACCGTCGCCAAAGGACACACCCGCATCCTTTTCCGCCTCGGCTCGGGGAAAAAGTGCGAGAATCGCTCCGCCCATCTGGAAGAAGGCGACGCCGTCCTTGATGCGATGGCGGGTTAACCCCATCGCTTCATAGAAGCTTGCCACCCGATCGAGATCTTCGACGGCAATGGTGATGATGGAAATGCGCGGCTCCATCACCTTACTCCCCCTTCCATTCCGGCGAGCGCTTGCCGATGAAGGCGCCGATGCCCTCCTCGGCGTCGCGCGCCAGCATGTTTTCCACCATGACGCGGCCCGTATAGGCGTAAGCGTCGGAAAGCCCCATCTCGATCTGTTCGTAAAAGGCCTCCTTGCCGATCTTGAGCGTCAAAGGTGATTTGGAAGCAATGGTTTGCGCGTATTTCATCACAGTCTGATTCAGATATTCGCGCGGCACCGCGCGGTTGACGATGCCGAACTCTCTGGCCGTCGCTGCGTCGATCGTTTCGCCGGTCAAGAGCATTTCCATCGCCTGCTTGCGCGAGGCGTTGCGCGACAGCGCCACCATCGGCGTCGAGCAGAACAGACCGATATGGACGCCCGGCGTGCAGAAGGTCGATTCGTGCGAGCAGATGGCCAGATCGCAGCTTGCCACCATCTGCAGGCCCGCGGCCGTGGCCAGCCCGTCGATTTCGGCGATCACCGGCTTGGGGTTGCGCACGATGGCCTGCATCAGCGCGCCGCACACGGCAAAGGTCTTTTCGAAAAAGGCCCTGCCCCGATCGGCATCAGCGCGGTGGGCCGTCAACTCCTTGAGGTCGTGGCCGGCGCAAAACACCTTTCCCGAAGCCCCCAGCACGATACCGCGAACGGCATGGTCTTCTTTCGCGCGTTCGAATTCTTCGATCAGCGCTTCCATGACGGCAATGGAAAGCGCATTTGCCGGCGGGTTGGCGAGCGTCAGCCGCAAGATGCCGTTGTCCAGCGAAGCCAGAACCGGGCCTTCCGGTGCGCTCGGCGCATTCGATTTGAGGGCGACGATCTCGGCCATGTTCTTCTCCGTTGAGCGTGTGACTGGCTGCGCATTGCTATCCAGGACCGAACCTAAACCCCGAAATCGCCTAGTCCAATACCCCAGTGGCGACGCGAGACTGTTGCAAGGGCTACGGCGAACCCTTCATAAAGCGGGCAAAAGAGGAAATTCATGGCCGTTCAACGCGCTCTCACTCCTGTGCTCACCGCCGCCGAAGTCAACGAATTGATGAATTCGGCCTTTCCGCAGCTTAATGAGGGCCGCAGGTTCTACGAGACGGTCGAGGTCTTTCCCGGCGGCTGCACCGTCAGGCTCAATGCCGAGGAGCGGCACCTGCGCCCGGGCGGCACGGTTTCGGGACCGTCGCTGTTCACGCTGGCCGACATCGGCGGCTATGCCTGCGTCTTGTCGCATGCCGGGCCGGACGCCCTGTCGGTCACCGTCAACCTCAACATCAATTTCATGCGCAAGGCAGAGGCCGGCCCCATCGACGGCCGCTGCCGCATCCTGAAGCTGGGCAAAAGCCTGATGGTCTTCGACATCGACATCGTCGCCGGCGCGGACCGGCACATGGTCGCCCACGCCACCGGCACCTATTCCATCCCACCGAAGCGAAGCTAGCGGGCTGGAAATCCGAACAGGAATGTGTATATAATTGCGCATCGGAGCTTGAATGGATCGCGATAGCAGAAAGATCATCAAGCGCCTGAAGCAGGATGGCTTCGAACTGGTATCGGTTAGAGGTTCGCATCACAAGTTTCGCAAGGGCAGCGTGGTCCTGATCGTTCCGCACCCTGAGAAGGATCTTCCTCTGGGGACCGCACGCGCGATTGCCGACAGGCCGGCTGGGTCAAATGAAGGCTTTGATATGAAGAACTATTTCGCTCTCGTGGAGAAAGACGGGGAGAGCGCCTTTGGCGTTCGCTTTCCCGATATTCCGGGCGTATTTTCCGCAGCAGACCGCCAGGAAGACATTCTCGCCAACGCCATCGAGGCGTTGCAGCTTTGGGCGGAGGACATGCCGCTGCCTGATCCTTCGCTCCATCCGGCCATCGTCGCCAAGCCGGAGGTGCGCGAGGCGCTGGCGGCCGGTGGTTATCTCATCTCCGTCCCGTTGATCGACAACGACAGCGCCGTGGTGCGAGCGAACGTCACCTTCGAACGAGGCGTGTTGCGCGCCATCGACGCCGCCGCGCGCGAACGGGGGCTGACCCGCTCCGCCTTTCTTTCCAGCGCCGCCCGCCGGGAAATCGAGGCAAAGCACTAGGCATATCGATGTGGTAAAATAATACCGCTAACCTATCAGATTGTTTTTGAACGATTTTTACTTAAACTTCGGCATTCATAGTCGATTGACGCAATCATCGCCCTCCCCTATAAACCTCCTCGAAACAGCGGCCCGCAAAGGCCGCCGTTTTGTTATTGGCCAGATGCGGTCGCGTCGCGCCAATCCAAGCAACAAGAAACGCCTTCCCGTTCCTTGGGCGGCAAGGTCCGAAACGAAAGCAACAAACCATGACAACCTTTTCGCAGAAGCCTGCGGACGTGGTGAAGAAGTGGGTGCTGATCGACGCCGAGGGTCTCGTCGTCGGTCGTGTCGCCACCATCATCGCCAACATCCTGCGTGGCAAGAACAAGCCGACCTTTACCCCGCATGTCGACGACGGCGACAATGTCGTCGTCATCAATGCCGACAAGGTCGTGTTCACCGGCAAGAAATTCACCGACAAGGTCTATTACTGGCACACCGGCCACCCCGGCGGCATCAAGGAGCGCACAGCGCGCCAGTTGCTCGAGGGACGTTTCCCTGAGCGCGTTCTTGAAAAGGCCGTTGAGCGCATGGTCCCACGCGGCCCGCTCGGCCGTCGCCAGATGAAGAACCTCCGCGTCTATGCAGGCGCGGAACATCCGCACGTCGCCCAGCAGCCCACTGTACTCGACGTGGCCGCGCTGAACTCCAAGAACAAGAAGGTCTCCTGATATGGCTGAGCTTTCCTCGCTCGCAGAACTGGGCGCCGCGACCGGCAACACAAATACGCAGCCGGCTGCTCCCGTCCACGTCCAGAAGCTCGACACGCTGGGCCGCGCCTATGCCACCGGCAAGCGCAAGAACGCCATCGCGCGCGTCTGGGTGAAGCCCGGCTCCGGCAAGATCATCGTCAACGGCAAGGAATTCGCGGCCTATTTCGCGCGCCCTGTCCTGCAGATGATCCTCAACCAGCCGATCGTCGCCTCCAACCGCGCCGGCCAGTACGACATCGTCGCCACCGTCATCGGCGGCGGCCTTTCCGGCCAGGCGGGCGCTGTTCGCCACGGCATCTCCAAGGCACTGACCTACTACGAGCCGACGCTGCGCGCCGTGCTCAAGAAGGGCGGCTTCCTGACCCGCGACAGCCGCGTGGTCGAGCGCAAGAAGTACGGCCGGGCCAAGGCTCGCCGCTCGTTCCAGTTCTCGAAGCGCTGATTTTTACCCCGACATTCGTGCCGGGAGATATTGGATCAAGGGCTGCATCGGCAACGATGCGGCCCTTTTTCATATGCGGCTGAATCGGCTGGTCGGGTATCGCCCGCCGGGAGCCGGCTTGCCTCACCAACGTCGCGGCATGGATTCCCGACACTCTCCAGTCGCTTCGCTCCTTCACGAGGCCGGAAATGACGGATTCGGGTGTGCGTAGAGATCGACGAGAGCAAGAATGATGCCGAGCATGTGGCCTCAGACCGGTTTGAAATGCCGGGAGACGACAGCAAAACGGCCCCACGAAGGGGCCGTTTGCAATCTCGGTGGATAAACCTCGCCGCAGCGAAGTCGGAAAAAGATCAGTTGCCGGCCTTGGCCTTGTCCTGCTCTTCCTTGAGCTTCTTGGCAAAATCCTCGTTGTTCTTGGCGACGAAGTCCTGCAACTTCTTCTGGCGATCCTCGATGTCGGACTGCTTCATGGGCGGGCCGTCATAGGCCGCGCTGAAGCCGGTCAACGCCACCTTGATCGGATTGGGCTGATTCTGGAAATTGACCGAGGTCAAGGTGAGGTTGGACCCCTTCTTGAACGATGCGACGAGGCCATCGGTCAGCGGAACCTCCGCCACGCAGCGATCCGGGAAGCAGATCACATAATCGAGCTTCTGCGTCTTGCCGGCGTCGATCTGAAGCCCGATGCCGGGCGGCACGAGACGACCGGTCGGCACCGTGACCTGGAACACCTTGCGGTTTACCTTGCCCTTCAGCTCGATCATGCTGATGCCGGTGATGAGCTGGCCGTTGCTGGCGGTCGAGATGTTCTGGACGTTGCAGATGTCGACGTCTTCCTGCTTGGTGCAGGCCTTGAACCAACCTTGCGGGATCTGCTGTTCCTGCGCGGCAGATGCATAAAGCCCGGCGCCCAGAAACCCGACGACGCCTGCGGCCATGATCGAAAGACGGTACGCGGTGGTGTTCAGGCTCGTCATGTGGTGCATTTCCTCTCAAATGTTCCCGGCGACGCCATTTTCGTGCCGCGTAGCCCCGCTACCTGTTGTTAAAATGAGGCAACAGAATGACTTTGGACCGCGTGTTACACTCCCTGCCGGGATGAATCCAGCCCGCCGCAAGCATTTCTTGCTCCCCTGCTGGCCGAACGTTGCGCCGCTCCATGGTATTGTCCGCCCGAATCAACGACCCTGCGTTCAGGATCCATCAGTATGATCGAAATGGCCATGCGCCACACCCTTGTCTGGCTGGCCGCGCTTTCTCTTCTGGCCGTTTCGCAGCCAGCGGCCTCGGCGCCGAAACACGCAATCGCCATGCAGGGCGAACCGGCACTGCCGGAAAATTTCACGCATTTCACCTATGCGAACCCGGATGCGCCCAAGGGCGGCGCAATCACCTATTGCGTCGTCGGCACGTTCGACAACCTCAACCCGTTCATCATCAAGAGCCTGCGCACCACCGCGCGCGGCATGATGGACACGATCTTCGGCAATCTGGTGTTCGAGCCGCTGATGCAGCGCAATGCCGACGAGGCGTTTTCGCTCTACGGGCTGCTGGCCGACAGCGCCGACATGAGCGACGACCGCAGGACCATCGAGTTCCACCTCGACCCGAACGCCAAATGGTCGGACGGCGAACCGGTGACGCCCGACGATGTGCTGTTTACCTACGATGTCTTCACCGAAAAGGGCCGCCCGCCCTATTCGGACCGCATGAAGAAGGTCGCCAAGCTGGAGAAGACCGGCCAGCATTCGGTGCGCTTTACCTTCAACGACCGGGCCGACCGCGAATTTCCGCTGATCATCGCGATGACGCCGATCCTGCCAAAACATGCCTTCGACAAGGAAACGTTCGACAAGACGACGCTGAACCCGGTCATCGGCAGCGGCCCCTATACGGTGGCAAAAGTGGAGCCCGGCCAGCGCATCGTGTTCAAGCGCAACCCGAATTACTGGGGCAAGGACATTCCCGCCAAGCGCGGTTTCGACAATTACGACCAGATCACCATCGAGTATTTCATGAACGCCAACGCCATGTTCGAGGCGTTCAAGAAAGGCATCTGCTCCATCTATACCGAGAGCGATCCCGTCAAGCGCGACCGCGGCATGAATTTCCCGGCCTTTCATGACGGCAGGGTGATTGCCGAAACTTTTCAGAACGGCATCCCACCGGTGGTCAACGGTTTCCTGTTCAACACGCGGCTGGAGAAATTCTCCAGCCCGGTGGTGCGGCGCGCGCTGGGCATGCTCTACGATTTCGAATGGGCCAACAAGAACATGTTCGGCGGCCGCTACACGCGCACCATGAGCTACTGGCAGGGCTCGAATCTTTCGGCGCTCGGCCATCCGGCAGGCGCCAAGGAAAAGGCGCTGTTGGCGCCCTACCCTGGCCGCGTGCCGGTGGACATTCTGGACGGCACTTGGGGCCCCCCCGTCACCGACGGATCGGGGCAGGACCGCAAAGTGCTGAAGGCGGCGTTCGACCTGTTCAGAAGCGCCGGCTATGTGCTCAAGGACGGCGCCATGCGCGATCCGAAAGGCCAGCCCTTCGGCTTTGAAATCCTGACCTCGTCACAGGACGAAGTGCGGCTGGCCTCCATCTACCAGCGCACGCTGGAAAAGATCGGCATCGCCGTTTCCATCCGCACGCTGGACGGCGACGAGATCCAGTCGCGCAAGACGCGTTTCGACTTCGACGTGCTGGTCGGTTCCACCGGCTTCAACAATTCGCTGTCGCCCGGCATCGAGCAGATCGGCCGCTGGGGCTCGTCTTCGGCCAACGTCGAGGGTTCGTTCAACCTGGCGGGCGTTGCCGATCCGGCCATCGACGCGGCCATCGACGCCATGCTGAATGCGCGCAACCACGAAGACTTTGTCGCGGCGGTGCGGGTGCTGGACCGGCTCTTGATTTCCGGCAATTACATGGTGCCGATGCAGCACAATAACGAGCAGTGGATCGCCTATTGGAACACGCTGGCGCACCCGCAAAAGACTTCGCTTGCGGGATATCAGTTGCCGACATGGTGGAAGAAGCCATAGATTGCAGCGGTGCTCTTTTGGAGTGAGCGAAGTTGGTGGAAGCCGCAATATTGCACATCATTCCCGACCTCGTGAGCGACCAGAGGGAGCGGAGAGTGTCGGGAATCCATGCCGTGCTGGTGAAGTCACGGCATGGGTCCCGGACATGCCGGCCGGCTGCGCCGTCCAGCATTCCGGGATGACGCCGGGGACGGGATTGGCGTCCAGCCGGAGTCGGGCCGGAAAGGCCCTGGACAGAAGCCGAAAGGAGCAGTCCGATGAGCGAAGGCAACTCCATCACCGTCGACGTGGTTTCCGATGTCGTTTGTCCCTGGTGTTTCATCGGCCAGAAGCGACTCGACAAGGCGATAGCGGACAGCGGCATCGAGGTGCAGGTGAACTGGCGGCCGTTCCAGTTGGACTCGACCATCCCGTCCGAAGGCAAGGACCGACATGAATATATGTTGGGGAAGTTCGGCAGCGACGAGCGTATCCGCGAAATCCATGCCCGCATCGAGCCGCTGGGGGCTGTAGAAGGTATTTTCTTCGCGTTCGACGCCATCAAGGTCGCGCCCAATACGCTCAATGCGCACCGTGTCATCCGCTGGGCGGGGGCTGCCGGAGAGGCCATCCAGAACCGGCTGGTGCGGCGGCTTTTCCAACTGAATTTCGAAGAGGGAAAAAATCTCGGCGATGCATCGGTGCTAATCGAGGCGGCGCGCGAGGTCGGCATGGACGCCGCGATAGTCGAGACGCTGCTGCCGACCGACGCCGATGTCGAAGCCGTGCAGGGCGAGATCGCCACCGCTTCGCGCATGGGCGTGACCGGTGTTCCCTGCTTCCTGCTCGAAGGCAAATATGCGGTGATGGGCGCGCAGGACGCTCAGACGCTGGCGGACGCCATCAGGCAGGTCGCGACCGCGAAGGCGAACGGAGAATTGGCGAAGGCGGAATAGTTTCCTTCTCCCCGTAAACGGGGGGAGGGAGTCAGGCCGAGTTGCGCATTCCGCAGCCGGCCTAAGTGCGATGGCCGGAAGTGGACGCGTCGTCGCTACCCGCTCCAAAACCACCGCCCATACCGCCTCCTCCCATGCCGCCTCCACCGCCGCCTCGTCCAGAACCGCCCTCCTTCGCGCCGCCCTTGCGCGCGCTGGCGCCCGAAGGCCGGGTCGGGCCTTGCATGGGAATGGACAGATCGGCGGAGATCGGCGCGAGATCGAGCGCCTGGCGGACGAAGTCGCGCAGCGAAACGACGAGTTCGTGCGTATGAACGGGACGGCCGGCGACCAGGTCGCGCGCGGCGCGCTCGGCCAGCCGCACCTGCTCTTCCGTCCCAAGCAGGATGATATCGGACAGTGCCGCCTCGACCGCGTCACGGATGCGGCGAGGCCGATCCGATCCGCCTTCCGCCCCTGTTCCAGCGAGAGCCACGGTTTGCCCGGCATCGGCTTCCTCGCCGGCCGGTTGGTCCTGCGGCTGCTCTGTCCGGTGCAGGTCGCGCATATGCCTCGGATCGACGGTCAGATCGCCGGTGAACGACCCGCCCAGCACCTTGTAGGCCGCGATCAACGTGCGCAGGCGCTCGTTGATCTGGCGGTTCATGCGCTCGCGGCGCTGCTGGATCGTGAACATCATCAGCACGCGAATGCCCATGCTGATGAGGGTAATAGCAGCAAGGCCGATCAGTGTTATCAGCACGCTGTGCCAGGAACTGAAATCGATGTTGCGCACTGGTTGCTCCACAAGCCTTGGCCGGATGCCCGACCGGCATGTGCATGCTTAGAGCAATTCGGGCAGTCAAACCAGAACAGGCCGCCGCGCCCGCTCACCCCGCCAGTTTGGCCAGTTGCGTCATGATGACGGCGGAACCGGCCAGCCGCTTCTCCGGCGTTGCCCAGTCGCGGATGAAGACCACGCTCTGGTCCTGCCTGATCTTGGCCAGCGAACCTTGCTCGCTGATGTAGCGCACCAGCTTGACCGGATCGGCAAATTCGCGCCCGCGAAAATGGATGACGACGCCCTTCGGCCCGGCGTCCAGCTTTTCCACATTGGCCTTGCGGCACAGCGCCTTGATGAAGACGATCTTCAACAGGTGCTTCACTTCCTCCGGCAGCGGGCCGAAGCGGTCGATCAGTTCCGCTCCGAAACCGTCGATTTCCTCGGTGTTTTCGAGATCGCCAAGGCGGCGATAGAGGGCCAGCCGAAGCTGCAGGTCGGGCACATAGCTTTCCGGGATCATCACCGCCGTGCCGACAGCGATCTGCGGCGACCAGCCGGTGTCGAGTTCCTCGCCATTATCCTTGACCTCGGCGACCGCCTCTTCCAGCATCTGCTGGTAAAGCTCGAAGCCGACTTCCTTGATGTGGCCGGACTGTTCCTCGCCCAAAAGGTTGCCCGCGCCGCGAATGTCGAGGTCGTGGCTGGCAAGCTGGAAGCCCGCGCCCAGCGTGTCCAGCGATTGCAGCACTTTCAGCCGGCGCTCGGCGGTGTCGGTGAGCTTTTTCTTTGCCGGCAGCGAAAACAGCGCATAGGCGCGGACCTTCGAGCGGCCGACGCGGCCGCGCAATTGGTAAAGCTGCGCCAGGCCGAACATGTCGGCGCGGTGCACGATCAGCGTGTTGGCGGTCGGGATATCCAGACCCGATTCGACAATCGTCGTGGACAGGAGAACGTCGTACTGGCCGTCGTAGAAGGCGTTCATGATGTCGTCCAACTCGCCGGGCGGCATCTGGCCATTGGCGATGGCGACCTTCAGTTCGGGTACAGATTCGCGCAGGAAATCATGGATTTCCGCCAGATCGCTGATGCGCGGAACAACATAGAAGGACTGCCCGCCGCGATAGCGTTCGCGCAACAGCGTCTCGCGGATGACCAGCGGATCGAAGGGCGAGATGAAGGTCCTGACCGCCATGCGGTCCACCGGAGGCGTGGCGATCAGCGACAGTTCGCGCACGCCCGTCAGCGCCAGTTGCAGCGTACGCGGGATCGGCGTCGCCGACAGCGTCAGCACATGCACATCGCTCTTCAGTTCCTTCAGCCGTTCCTTGTGCTTGACGCCAAAGTGCTGCTCCTCGTCGATGATGAGCAAACCAAGCCGCTTGAAGGTAATCGACGATCCGAGCAACGCGTGCGTGCCGACGACAATGTCGATGGTGCCCTCAGTGATGGCCTTTTTCGTCTCCGCCAGTTCCTTGGCGCCGACTAGCCGCGAGGCCTGGGCGACGCGGATCGGCAGGCCGGAAAAGCGCTGCGTGAACGTCTTGAAATGCTGGCGCGACAACAGCGTCGTCGGCACCACCACGGCGACCTGGAACCCTTCCATGGCAGCGATGAAGGCCGCGCGCAGCGCCACTTCCGTCTTGCCGAAACCGACGTCGCCGCAGATCAGCCGGTCCATCGGGCGGCCGGCGCCCAGATCGTCCATGACCGAATCGATCGCGGTCTGCTGGTCGTCGGTTTCCTCATAGGGGAAGCGCGCGGCGAACTCGCCGTAAAGCCCTTCGGCCGGCACCATGGAAGGAGCCGCGCGCATCTGGCGCTCGGCGGCGATGCGGATCAGTCCGCCCGCCATGTCGAGCAGGCGCTTCTTCAGCTTCGCCTTGCGCGCCTGCCAAGCGCCGCCGCCCAGCCTGTCGAGCGACGCTTCGGCCGAATCCGAGCCGTAGCGCGACAGAAGCTCAATGTTTTCCACCGGCAGGAACAGGCGGTCGTCGCCGGCATAGTGGATTTCAAGGCAGTCATGCGGCGCGCCGACCACCTGAATGGTTTTTAACCCGATGAAGCGACCGATGCCGTGGTCGGCATGAACGACGATGTCGCCCGCCGACAGCGACGCCGCCTCGGAAATGAAATCCGACGCCTTCTTCTTGCGCTTGGAGCGGCGGATGAGGCGGTCGCCCAGAATATCCTGTTCGGCGACGACGACCAGATCGTCGGTCTCAAAACCGGTTTCCAGCGGCAGCACCGCAAGGGCGGCCTGTCCGACATCGAGTTTTGCGGCCTCGGCAAGGGTCGCGACCTGGTGCAGATTTTCGAGATGATGCTCGGCCAATATCTGGCCCAGACGGTCGAGCGAGCCTTCCGTCCAGCCGGCAACGATGACGCGGCGCTTTTGCGCGCGCTCGTGCCCAATATGCTGCACCACCACGTCGAAAACGTTGGCGTTCGGATCGGCGCGCTCCTCGGCAAAGCTGCGGCCGGCGCGGGAGCCTGCATGGAACACCTTGCGGCTGCCGGCATCGGGGGCGGCAAAGGGCGTGAATTCCAGCGACTCGCGCCCGGCAAGTGCTGCCTTCAGGTTTTCCGGCGACAGATACATCAGATCTGGCGGCACCGGCTTGTAGGGCACGGCATCCTTCAGCGCGCCATCGGCCAGCTTGCTGCGCGACTCGTAATGGTCGAGGATCAGCGTGTGGCGCTCGGCCAGCGCCTCATGCGCCAGATGGTCGAAGATCACCGGCGTATCCGGCAGATAGTC
Source organism: Mesorhizobium sp. A623 (assembly GCF_054489405.1). Lineage (NCBI taxonomy): Bacteria > Pseudomonadati > Pseudomonadota > Alphaproteobacteria > Hyphomicrobiales > Phyllobacteriaceae > Mesorhizobium > Mesorhizobium sp. A623. The sequence goes on along the minus strand of NZ_JBTMXB010000009.1, from coordinate 66,028 downwards.
GAAAACCGTATCCAGCCGCTCGTAAAACAGCGGCAGCCAGTGCTCCATGCCGGCAAAGCGCCGTCCTTCGGTCACCGCCGCATAAAGCCCGTCATCGCGCGACGGCGCGCCGAACGCCTCGATATAGGCACGGCGGAAGCGGCTGATGGTTTCCGCGTTAAGCGCCACTTCGCTCATCGCCTGCAGCGACATCGACTTGCGCTGGCCCGTCGTGCGCTGGCTGGCGGGGTCGAAGGCGCGGATCGATTCCAGCGTATCGCCGAAGAAATCGAGCCGCAGCGCATCCGGCCAACCCGGTGCGAACAGGTCGAGAATGCCGCCGCGCACCGCGAATTCGCCGATCGAGCGCACCGTCGGCACACGATCGAAGCCGGAATTTTCCAGCCGCGCCGCCAGCGTGTTCATGTTGACCTGGCTGCCGGGTTTGGCGCGGAAATTCTGCGCTTCGATCAGGTCGGCCGGCGGAATGCGTTGCAGCAGCGCGTTGGCGGTCGTCAGGATGACGGCGCGGTGCGGCTTTTTCGCCAGCGCGATCATCGCCGTCAGCGCGTCGAGGCGGCGGGCGGCGGCGTCCGAACCCGGCGAGACGCGGTCGTAGGGCAGGCAATCCCAGGCGGGCAGTTCCAGTACCGGCAGGCCGGGGGCCGCGAAGGCCAGCGCCTCGACGATGGAAGGCAGGCGCTGGCCGTCGCGCGCGACGAACAGCACCGGCTTGTCCGGCGCAATCTCGTGCGCCGCCTGCGCAATCGCGAAGGCCTCGTAGCCATCGGCGACGCCATCGACAATCGATTCGACACTCCCGCCTTTGGGCAGGCCGATTTTGGGGATCAGGCTCATGAAGTCACGTTTTGGAAAGTCGTTGACCTAAAAGGTAAGGGAGTGGCGCGAGGCCAGGATTTTTTGCAGCAGCGGAGAATCGAGATTGGCGGGCACCGGGCGCTCACCGGTGACCCATGGCAGGAATTCGGTATCGTTGATATCGAGAAGCCGTTCATATTGGTCGAGTTCGGCATCGGTCAAGGCCGTGATCTCGGCATCCGCGAACGATCCCAGGATCAGATCCATCTCGCGCATGCCGCGATGCCAGGAACGAAACAGAAGCTTGGCGCGCCGGGGTTCCAGCCCCTCGCTCGATCGTGTCGTTCCGGTCATGATGCTGCGTCCTGTCTCTGTCAGGCGCATATAGCGTGGATAGAGGCCGGTGTCAGCCTTTGCAATGTGGCTGGCCTCGCCTAGTTTGGGCGATGTTTATGCTCGATGTTACCCCTCTCTGTCCTGCCGGACATCTCCCCCACATGGGGGGAGACCAGCCTGCCGTGACGTTTCCCCCCATCCTGCGACGCTGCAAAAGGGCGGATACGCCGAAGCGTTTGATCTCCCCCCCTGCGGGGGAGATGTCCGGCAGGACAGAGAGGGGCAACGTAGAGCGCTGCACTCTCCGGCCCTCCCCATGAGACCCTTCGTCCTCGATCCCCTCTTCTCCCCCATCACCTCGCTCGAAGGCGTCGGCCCGAAAGTCGCGAGCATGATCGAAAAGATCGTGCCGGCCGATCTCGGCGACCGTGCGGCGCGGACCGGCGATCTTCTGTTCGTGCTGCCCAACACGGTCATCGACCGGCGCGACCGGCCGGGCATCGCGCTTGCGGCGCAGGGCGCTATCGTGACGCTCGACGTACGCATCGACCGCCACCAGCCACCGCCGCGCGGCAACAAGTCGGTGCCGTACCGCGTCTTTGCCCATGACGACACGGGCGAGATCGCGCTGACCTTTTTTCACGCCCATGCCAGCTATCTGGAAAAGGCGATGCCAGAGGGCGAGCAGGTCATCGTTTCGGGCCGCATGGAATGGTTCAACGGCCGCCCCTCCATGGTGCATCCCGACCATATCGCGCTGGCAAGCGAGGCGGCAAACCTGCCGCTGGTCGAGCCGGTCTATCCACTGACGGCGGGGCTGTCCTCAAAAGTGCTGCGCCGTGCGATTTCGCAAGCACTGGGCCGCCTGCCGGAACTGCCCGAATGGCAGGACGCCGCCTTCCTGCGTCGCCATACCTTTCCAGCTTTCGGCGACGCGCTGGGCCGGCTGCACAACCCCGCCGATCCGATAGACGTTGCGGTCGAAGGTTCCGCGTGGCGCAGGCTCGCCTATGACGAACTTCTGGCCGGGCAGGTTTCGCTGGCGCTGGTGCGCGCGCGGGTGCGCAAGCTTTCGGGGCGACCGCTGATCGGCGACGGCAGCCTCGTCGAGCCGTTGCGCAAGGCCCTGCCCTATTCGCTGACCATGTCGCAGGAAATCGCGCTTGCCGAGATCAACACCGACCTTGGCGAGCCGGACCGCATGCTGCGCCTGCTGCAAGGCGATGTCGGTTCCGGCAAAACCGTGGTGGCCCTGCTGGCCATGGCGCGCGCGGTCGAGGCCGGTGGCCAGGCGGTGCTGATGGCCCCGACCGAAATCCTGGCGCGCCAGCATCTGGCCACCATTGCCCCACTGGCGCAAAAGGCCGGCATCCGCATCGCCATCCTGACCGGCCGCGAAAAGGGCCGCGACCGCGCCGGCACACTGGCCGGGTTGGCGGACGGCAGCATCCAAATCGCTATCGGCACGCATGCGCTGTTCCAGGAGGCAGTGGCGTTCAAGAATCTCGTCTTCGCCGTCATCGACGAGCAACATCGTTTTGGCGTGCACCAGCGCCTTGCCATGGACGCCAAGGGCAACGCGCCCGACATGCTGGTGATGACGGCGACGCCGATCCCGCGCACGCTGGTGCTGACCGCTTTCGGCGACATGGACACTTCGAAACTGACCGAAAAGCCGGCCGGCCGCCAGCCGATCCGGACCGTGACGCTGCCGCTGGAGCGGCTGGAGGAACTGGTCGGGCGCATGCGCGACGCGGTCGAGGGTGGCCAGAAAATCTACTGGATCTGCCCGCTGGTCGAGGAATCCGAAGAGATAAAACTGATGTCGGCGCAGGACCGGTTCGAGTCGCTCAAACCGCTGTTCGGCAACCGCATCGGCCTCGTCCATGGTCGCATGAAGGGCGCGGAAAAAGACGAGGCGATGCGCGCCTTCAAGGAGGGCGAAACGCGCATCCTGATCGCCACCACGGTCATCGAGGTCGGCGTCGATGTGCCGGATGCAACGATCATGGTGATCGAGCATGCCGAGCGTTTCGGCCTGGCGCAGTTGCACCAGTTGCGCGGGCGCGTCGGGCGCGGCTCGAAGCCTTCTTCCTGCGTGCTGCTCTACAAGGACCCGCTCGGCGAAACCGCAAAGCGGCGGCTTTCGGTGATGCGTGAGACCGAGGACGGCTTTTTGATCGCCGAGGAAGATCTGAAACTGCGCGGCGAAGGCGAATTGCTGGGCACGCGCCAGTCGGGCACGCCGGGCTTCCAGGTGGCACGCATCGAGGCGCATGCCGACCTTTTGGAAGCCGCCCGCGACGATGCGCGGCTCATCCTGTCGCGCGATCCGGAACTGCAATCAGAACGCGGCGAAGCGGTCCGGCTCCTGCTCTATTTGTTCGGGCGCGACGAGGCGGTGCGCTTGCTGCGGGCGGGCTGAGGAACGGCGCCCAGCGTCGGATTGGCGATCTCCACCATCTCGCCATTGGCGGCAACCAGCGTCTTTTTCACGTCCGGCGCGACCAGACCGGCCGAGACGATTAGCCGCGCGCCTTCCTCAATGGTCATGTCCAGCATGACGACGTCGGATTTGCGCACATACATCAGGAACCCGGTGGTCGGGTTTGGCGTGCACGGCATGAACACGCCCATCAGCGGATCGCCCTCGACAAACAATTTCTGGTTGATCTCGGTGTCCTTTTCACCGCCGATGAACACCAGCGACCAGACGCCCTTGCGCGGGTATTCGACCAGCCCAACCTGGTTGAACATGTCGCCCTTGTTGGACAAAACCGTCTCGAAGATCTGCTTCAGCGACCGATAGATGCCGCGCACCAAAGGCATGCGCCCGAGCAGCCGCTCGCCGAAATTGACCACAGCGCGGCCGACGATGTTGGCGGTCAGGAAGCCGATCAGCGTGATGAGTATGAGCGCCACGATCAGCCCGAAACCTGGTATGCGGAACGGCAGATAGGTTTCAGGGCTGTAGCGCGCCGGGATATAGGGCTTTACCCAGGAATCGACCCAGCCGATGAACGACCAGGCGATATAGGCGGTAATGGCCAGCGGCGCGCAGACGATGAAGCCGGTTAGGAAATAATTCCTCAACCGCGTCATGCCGGATGTCCTGGGTAGATCAGCCATTGCTCACCGCTTCGTTGCACGGTGAAACATTAGGCGAGCGGCGCGAGTTTTGGAACCGCCAATCTATGCAGCAGCCTCCAGAGGCTCGATCTTTTCCAGTTCGGAAGCGAGTTTCCGAGCCTCGGTTTCAAGTTCGTAAGCCTGCTGGAAATTCATCCAGAACGCGGCAGTTGTATTGAAGTACCGGGCAAGGCGAAGCGCCGTATCCGGCGTGATGCCGATTTCCTCCTTCGCGACCCGTTCGATGCGGGTGCGCGGCAGGTTGAGCTTTTTGGCAAGGGCACTGGCGCTCAAGCCGAGCGGCAGCAGATATTCTTCCCGCAGGAATTCGCCGGGATGAACGGGACGTGCAAATTTCAATGCCATTCCAGCCTCCATGATACCGCTAATGATAGTCGACGATTTCGACATCTTCAGCGCCGGCCTGTGTCCACCGAAAACAGATACGCCATTGGTCGTTGATCCGAATCGAATGCTGACCTGCACGGCTGCCCTTCAACGCCCCAGATGGGTTCCGGGCGGAGAGCGAAGATCCTGCAATTCGACGGCATCGGCGACGGCCCGGAGCCGGCGTTCGGCGCGCGCCACCAAATCCGCAGGAAAGCCTTTGGGAGCCTTGCCGGTGGCAACCGCTTCCACCGCCCTGCCCCTGAACGAAACGATCGCCACTGCACCCCCACAGCCTGTATCATAGATTGATACAGGGCAAGAATCAAGGAAATTGTATCAGCTAGCGATACCATCCGTATCCGGCCAGAAGCGTGCGATGAACCGCCTACTCCACTGTCACCGACTTCGCCAGATTGCGTGGCTGGTCGACGTCGGTGCCCATGAATACCGCCGTGTAGTAGGCCAGCATCTGGATTGGCAGGGCGTAGATGATGGGTGTGATGATTTCGGGCACGTCGGGCAGGATGATGGTTTCCATCGTGTCGATGGTCGACTGGGCAGCGCCCTTCTTATCGGTGATCAAAATGATCTTGCCGCCGCGGGCGGCCACTTCCTGCATGTTCGACACGGTTTTCTCGAAAATCCGGTCGTGCGGGGCGATGACGATGACAGGCATGTTCTCGTCGATCAGGGCGATCGGGCCGTGCTTCAACTCGCCGGCGGCATAGCCCTCGGCGTGGATATAGGAGATTTCCTTGAGTTTTAGCGCGCCTTCCATGGCGAGCGGGAAATTGGTGTCGCGGCCGAGATAGAGCACATGCTTGTAGTGCGCCAGTTCGCGCGCCAGCTTCTCGATCTGGGTATCGAGCTTGAGCACCTGGGTGGCGAGGCGCGGTGCTTCCGACAATTGCCGCACCAGCGCTTTTTCCTCTTCCGCCGAAATCTTGCCGCGCGCCACGCCGGCCCGTACGGCGAGCGCCGCCAGCACCGAAAGCTGGCAGGTGAAGGCCTTGGTCGAGGCGACGCCGATTTCCGGACCGGCGAGCGTCGGCAGGGTCACGTCGGATTCACGCGCAATGGTCGATTCGCGCACATTGACGACAGCGCCGATGGTCATGCCGGCCTTGCGGCAATAGCGCAGCGAAGCCAGCGTGTCGGCCGTTTCGCCAGATTGCGAGATGAACAGCGCGGCGTCGTTTTTCGACAGCGGCATTTCGCGATAGCGGAACTCGGAAGCGATATCGATGTCGACCGGCAGCCGCGCATAGCGCTCGAACCAGTATTTGCCGACCAACCCGCTGAGATAGGCGGTGCCGCAGGCGGAAATCGCCAGCCGGTCGATCTTGGCGAAATCGAACGGCAGGTCGAGCGGCTTCGAGGTGCCGCTGGCGAAATCGAGATAATGCGCCAGCGTGTGCGAGATCACCTCCGGCTGTTCATTGATTTCCTTTTCCATGAAATGGCGATGGTTGCCCTTGTCGACCATGTAGCTGGTGCCGAGCGATTGCTGGCGCTTGCGCTCGACCTTGTTGCCGTCGATGTCGAAAATGGTGATTTCATCGCGGCGGACCACCGTCCAGTCGCCGTCTTCCAGATAGGTGATGGAATTGGTGAAGGGGGCGAGCGCGATGGCGTCGGAGCCCAGAAACATCTCGCCCTCGCCATGGCCGACGGCCAGCGGCGGGCCGTTGCGCGCGCCGACGATCAGATTGTCGTCGCCTTCAAACAGGATGGCCAGCGCGAACGCGCCTTCCAGTCGTTTCAAGGCATTGTGCGCGGCCTCGACCGGCTCTGCGCCGCGCGCCAGTTCGCGCGACACCAGATGCGCGACGACCTCGGTGTCGGTCTGCGAGGAAAAGGCATAGCCGTCGCGGATCAACTCGTCGCGCAGATCGGCGAAATTCTCGATGATGCCGTTGTGGACCACGGCGACGCCTGCGGAAAAATGCGGGTGCGCGTTGGTTTCGTTCGGCACGCCATGCGTTGCCCAGCGCGTATGGCCGATGCCGATGGTGCCACCAAGCGGTTCGGCTTGTATCAGGCGCTCGAGATTGACCAGTTTGCCCTCGGCACGCCGACGGCCCATCTCGCCGCCATCGAGGGTGGCGACGCCGGCGGAATCATAACCGCGGTATTCCAGCCGCTTCAGCGCATCCACGATAAGCGGCGCGACCTGCGAACGCCCGACGATTGCGACAATGCCACACATGCTTGCTTGCCCTCGATGCCCGTTTCGCTACGCTTAGCTAGCGCGCGCCCGTCGCGATAATCACATTGCGTTTCGCCCCGTATCGGCAAACCGCTTCGCAGCCGTCCTTATGGCACGCCCCGCTTGAAATCCAGTTACCGAAGTCCGTTCATTTGCGTACAGCGGAAGCGCGGCGCTCACGCAATTCCTTGGCCTTGCCCGGCAAGGTCTTCTGGCGGGAGCGGCCGAAAGCCAGCGCATCGTCGGGCACGCTTTCCGTGATGACGCTGCCCGAGGCGACATAAGCGCCATTGCCGATGGAAACCGGTGCGACCAGTGACGAATTGGAACCGATGAAGGCGTTTTCGCCGATATCCGTGAAAAACTTCGAGTAGCCGTCGTAATTGCAGGTGATCGTGCCCGCGCCGATATTGGCGCCAGCGCCGACGCGCGCATCGCCGATATAAGTGAGGTGGTTGACCTTGGCGCCCTCCTCGATGGTCGCCTTCTTGACCTCGCAGAAATTGCCGACCTTGGCTTTTTCTTTCAAGTCCGCGCCCGGACGCAGCCGCGCGAACGGCCCGACATCGGCATTCGGCCCAACGGTTGCGCCTTCAAGATGGCTGAAAGCGTGGATTTTCGCGGCGTTGGCGATGGAAACGCCCGGTCCGAACCAGACATTCGGCTCGATCACGGTATCCGACCCCACTTCCGTGTCATGCGAGAAAAAGACCGTTTCGGGCGCTATCAGCGTGACGCCGGCAAGCATCGCCTCGCGGCGGCGGCGCTTTTGCCAGATGCCTTCCGCCTCGGCCAGTTCGGCGCGGTTGTTGATGCCGAGTGCGTTCTCAAAACTGGCTTCGGTGGCGACCACGTCCAGCCCTTGGGCGGCGGCGATCTCGACGATGTCGGTTAGATAATATTCGCCCTTGGCATTCTTGTTGCCGACCGCATCAAGCAGTTTCAACGCGTGCTTGCCCGCAATCGCCATCATGCCGCCATTGCAGAATTTGATTGCCCGCTCCTCGTCCGAGCAATCTTTTTCTTCGCGAATGGCAACAAGTTTGCCGCCCTTTTCGATCAGCCTGCCATAACCGGTCGGGCTTTCGGTGCGGAAACCGATGACGACGACGGCAGCACCTTCAGCCAGTTTCCGGCGCGCGGTCCTCAAGGCATCGGCGTCGATCAGCGGCGTATCGCCGAACATCACCAGAATGTCGTCGTGGCCGCCCGACAGCGCATCCCTTGCAGCCAGTACGGCATGCGCGGTGCCGAGACGCTTTTCTTGCACGAAGATTTTCGCCGCTGGCGCGAACTTTGCCGCCGCCTTGCGCATTTCGTCCGCGCCATGGCCGATGACCAGCGCCAGATCGGCGGCCCCCGACGCCTGCGCCGCCTTGACGACATGGGCGACCAGCGGCAGGCCGGCGACCTGATGCAGCACTTTGGGCAGCGCGCTTTTCATGCGCGTGCCTTCGCCGGCGGCAAGGATGATGGACAGGCAGGAGCGTGTGGACATGAGGGAAACCGCTGATGATGGGATAAGAGAGCCGATATTATTTACTATCGGACCTATCATAAACCAATGCGGTTAAATTCCGGTGAGACTGAACACGGGGCTCACCCCAGCCGGCCCAGCACCGGGAAATTCTCCAGCAACCAATAGGATGCGGTCTGTACGCCGCCGGTGAGGAACAGGACGCCGGCGACCACCAGAAGGCCGCCTATGGCCTTTTCGACGCGGCCGAGATGGACGCGGAATTTGCCGAGAAAGCGCATGAACGCACCCGAAAACAGCGCGGCGATCAGGAACGGAATGCCGAGGCCGAGCGAATAGGCGGCCAGGAGCAGCGCGCCCTCGCCCACCGTCTCGCGCCCGCCGGCCAGCGTCAGGATCGGCCCCAGCACGGGGCCGATGCAGGGCGTCCACCCAAAGGCGAACGCCAGCCCCATGACATAGGCGGCAACGGTGCTGGCAGGCTTGCCCTCGCTTTGAAAACGCGCCTCGCGCGACAGGAACGGGATGCGCAGCACACCAAGGAAGTTCAGCCCCATCAGGATGATGAGCACGCCGGCGGCCATCGCCAGTTGCTCTTGCCAGACGCGCAGGAAATGGCCGATGGTCGATGCCCCCGCCCCAAGCGCCACGAACACCGTGGAAAAGCCGAGCACGAAGGCGACCGAGGACGCCATCAGCGCGAAGCGCGCGCCGGCCTTGGCGGTGAGGCCGGCCTCGCCGCGAAAATCGTCGACCGACACGCCAGCCATGTAGCACAGATAGGGGGGCACCAGCGGCAGCACGCATGGCGACAGAAACGAGAGCGCCCCTGCCCCGACCGCGCTGACATACCCGATATCCAATGCCATTCTTCTTGATCTCCTAACCGCCGAGGCTCCAACCCTTTGATCGAGCATCGGAGTAACCCGAAAACCGGTAACCACTTTCGGTCCGATGCTCTAGCCGGTGCCCCCTCCGGCTTCCAGTCACAGTTGCGTGGGCACACGCCGCCGGGCAGGACAACGAGCCCGTGGCGTTATAAACTTCGGTTGGGCTGCATGACCGGAGGGTTGAACAGGTGCCTTCTTTCCCTAGCCTTACCAGGCCCTAGATAACCCTCATGCCGGGAAGCCGCGATAGCCGCGTGCTTGCCGGTTTTCAAACAAGCCCGATTTTCAAGCAAAGGAGACGATCATGAAGACCATCACAGTCGGACTGGCGGCACTTCTACTCAGCACGGCCGCAGGCTTTGCCGCCGACGCATGGAAGGAAGCGGAAGTGGGCGGCGCCAAGATCTATACCGACGCCCACGGAATGACGCTCTATACCTATGACAAGGACGAGGCCAGCAAGTCCAATTGCTACGACAAATGCGCCACCAACTGGCCGCCGCTGAAGGCTGACGCCAGCGCCAAGGCCGAAGGCGAATGGACGGTCATCGAGCGCACGGACGGCACCAAGATGTGGGCCTATGACGGCAAGCCGCTCTATACGTTCATCAAGGATAAGAAGGCCGGAGACATGAATGGCGACGGGGTCGGCGATGTCTGGCACACAGCCAAGGCCGACTAGCGTCCCTAATCCGAATTTCACATCGTTTGCGGGAGGCGCTGCGCGAATTTCGGATTCGAAAAGGACGATATGATTCCAGTGTGGTTTTTTGGATTTGAAACTCGCTTAGCGCGCCGGATCCATCGGGTGGCGAGTTTCAAATTCGCCACACCAGCGTCAGGACGCCTGGGCAAGCGCGGGCTGCCGCTCTGTCTTTTGTTCGAGCGTCGAAACAGACCGGAAATCGGCCCCCGCCCACCGGTCTATTCCGATGCTTCGGCCTGCTACCAGATAGGCCGTTTCCACGTCGATCCCGTACCGTTTACCGCTGCAGGGACTTGGGCAAGAGGGTGTTGCGCCGGGTCTCATGCCGCGGGTCGGGCGTTCGCCGCGAATAATGTCGCTTGCCTCCATATAGGCCATCTCGATCAGGTAGGTCAGCATGTCGCAGCGCTCCACTTCCGCCATCGTGCGCAATTGGCCGAGCATCGACTGCAGGTAATCGAGTGTTTCGGTGCGCCTTCTGGTATACTCACGCGGCATGACAAATGATCCTATGGCTTCGCCGACAACGCTTTCCCGCACGAGTTGGCGTCGTCTAGTGGCTTGATCCAGACATTTGCATCCGTCCAACACGATGCACGCAGGCAAATGTCTGAATCAGGAAACCACCAGCAAGTCTATAATTCCAGTGGACGGGGTCCGAATACATAAGCAGCCTATCAAATTTATCTAAAGTTGCAAGAATATTTTGCCACACTTTTTAGGTGTAAATTACAAGCGACGGAAGCCATCGTTTCGGTGCTGCCTGGTATTGCTGCCTCGACGCATCCCGATGGACAATGGCGAAGCACGGCAACCTACTTTTCGGGACCAGGTAAGACGGGAAAAGCCGGCGTGAGGCTCTCAACGCCGGCTGCATTTCCGACCCGCTGAAGCGGGCCTGCCATTGCCCCGAAAGCGGTTCTCACTTTCGGGGCAATGTCTTATTTCGCTGCTTCGTCTGCCGGTCCGGCGTGCATGATATCGTCGTTTTCCGGCCCATCGACGATGAGATAGCCGGCCAGGCCGCGTTCGGCGCGCGACAGGGCATGGTCAACCAGCACATAGTGGCCACCTCGGTCGATCTTGAAGTCGACGATGGTTGCGCCGCCGGGCGGAACGCTGACCGTCTGCACCCCTGACAGAGGCGGCGAGATGACGCTACCCATGGAATAGACGCTGTCGAAAATCTCGCCGATGACATGGAAGGACGAGGTGAAATTCGGGCCGCCGACGCCGAAGAAGATGCGGACCGTCTCGCCGGCATTGGCGTAGAGCGGATGCGACTTGGTCAGGGAACCGACCGCGCCGTTGAACAGAAAGTATTCCGGGCGCTCCGAAATCAGCTTGTCGTAGTCCATCTCCATCTCGCCCTGCGTGCCGAAGGGCTCGACGGTGTAAAGCTCGCCCTGCATGACGTAGAATTCGCGGTCGACCTGCGGCAGGCCGCCTTCCGGCTCGACCAGGATCAGCCCGTACATGCCGCTGGTGATATGGTGGGCCACGCTGGGTGTCGCACAGTGGTAGACATAGATGCCGGGTTTTAGCGCCTTGAAGGTCACCGTCGCCTCCGCGCCCGGCTCGATCTGCGTAAAATCCGCGCCGCCGCCGGGGCCGGTTGCGGCATGGAAATCGACCGAATGCATCATCACGCTGTCGGCGGCGTTCTTTAGCGTAACCTCCACGGTATCGCCGACGCGCACCCGCACGAACGGCCCCGGCACCTTGGAATTGAAGGTCCAGTAGGTGTAGGTCGTGCCGTCGTCCAGCCTTCCGGTGAGTTCCACGGTCTCGAGATCGACCTTGACCAATTGCGGCATGCGCTGGCCGATCGGGCCGGGCAAGTCGGCGGGGTCGCGCACGATGTCGGCTGCCTCGCTCTCCATGGCCGCGCGCGGTCCAGGCATCACCTGGATCAGCCCCTCCATGCCCGCCTGCCGGTGGCCGGCGATGGAGCAGAAATAGGCGAATTCGCCGACCTTGCCGGCGGTGAAGGAGAAGGTGGACGAGGCGTTCTTGCCGACGATGATCGAAGAGCGGGCGGCATACTGGTCGATGACCACGTCGTGCTCCGCGCCCTCGCCGTTGATCAGGTTGATCTGCACCAGTTCGCCCTCATGCACCATGAGGGTGGGATTGACCTTGCCGTCTATATCGCCGCCGACGCCGATATAGACCATGCGTCCGGTGGCGATGCCGGTCTTGAGCGTGAAGATGGTGGGGGTGTGGTAGCTGCTCCCGACCGTCGCATTGGTCTTGGCCTCTTCAGGCGCCGCCTGCTCGGCTGTCGGGGCTGCCGCCTCGGCTTCAGCCTGCGCGGTTTGCGTCATGGTCCCGTGCTGATGGGTCTGGGCGAAGGCCGGCATGACGAACAGCGCTAGCATCGCTGCGATGGCCGCTATCCATGTTCCGCGCCAGCGGGATGGATTGGCGTTCTGGCACCGGGCGGCAATGCCGGGTCCGGTATCGGGGTTGAATGCGCCTCTGTCGAGCATCGATCTCTCCTTGTCACGGCATGGGGCTATACAATCGGCCTTGTAGGGACGGGCCGAGAAACGATCTTTGCAAAAAGGCAATAATGGCGAGGGCCGGGCTTCCGGCGGGCGCGGCATCTGGCCGCTGGCGGGTGTGGCCGCAGCGCAGGGTCCGGCAGCATCCCACCATGACGCCGGCGATGCTTGACGTCAAACGCCAGAGCGCCGCGCATCCAAGCCGGGTGCGCGGCGCTCCAATGATCAATTATGCGGGATCGGTCCTGCTTCGGCGTCGCGTGGCGGGCACGCTGGACGCCGGTTGGCCGATCAGTTGGCGGGAACCTGAGCCAGCAGTTCGGCCATCACTTTCTTGGCCTTGCCGGGATTCTTGGCGGCGCTGGCTGCTTCCAGGTTTGTCGGGTTGCCCACGACGATAAGCGCCACCATACCCATGGCGTAGTGCGGCGTGCATTTCACGCCATAGACGCCTTCCGTGGTAAGCGTGACGGTGATCGGCTGGCTGATCTTGCCCTTGAACGGCTCGGCCCCGTCGGGGATCATGCCCTTGATGGATTCGGCGTCGTGTCCCTTGTCGGTCGGCACGAAGGTAACGGTGTCGCCGGGAGCCGCCTGTATGAAGTTGGGCTGGAAGACCATTGCGCCCTTGTCACCCTTGTTGAGCATCTGGACCTGATGGTCGGCGGCCTGCGCCGCTCCAGCCAACATCAAGGCGGCGAAACCCGCTGCCAGAACGATCATTTTTTTCATTGTATTCTCTCTTTCCTGCTTAGCGCCCAAAGGCGGCAACGCCACGCTTGCGGTCCGTTTCCGGCATTGCGTTGCGCGCATGCGCAGACAAATGCCAGGACCAGCACACCGCCAGCCACTCCACGACCCCATCGGGTACGAAGGGTTGCCCGGTCATAGGACTTTTGGCGGCTGAAACTTTGCGCAGGAACAACTTCCTGGCGACCGGTCGGGAAGGCTCGCAGTTTGTCCCCCCGCAATGACCGCGCCGGCCAGAACCGGCATGGTGCCGTTTTCCGGGAGCGAAGGGCCATGCAGCCGACGCTGGGCATTGATACGACGATGGACGAGATGATGCGCCGATGGCCACCGACCATCCGCGTCCTCGTGCGGCATCGAATGCTGTGCGTCGGATGTCCGATTGCGTCCTTCCACACGCTTTCGGATGCAGCCCGGGAGCACGGCATGGACGAGGAGGCGCTTCGTCGCGAGTTGGCGGCGGTAATTGCTGCCGAAGAGCCAGCATCTGGCGCCTCGTTTTCCAAGCCCCCCGCGCGGCCGTAAGCGGCGCTGCCGCCGCCGATCTGCGCTTTCGCGCTTGACTGTGAGGCTGCAGGCAATAGTCTAGATGAAAATACCGGCCCTGATCGCCGGACGGCAAGAATGCCTCGTTTGCCTCGCTCCAGAAGCGATGGCTGCGGGGCATTGTCATTTTGGGGGATTTTTTGAAGCGTCGCGTCGAGATCGGCATCCTGTATTCGCGCTCCGGCAACTACCAGCTGGTGTCCGATGCCTGCCGCGCGGGCGCGTATTCCGCGATCAAGGCGGTCAATGCGGACGCCGCCTGCCCGATCGAGTTCGTTCCGGTGGAGCGCGATCCCGACGGCAATATCGACCGCTATGCGACGGGCTGCGCGGAAATCCTGGCGACCAGCAGCGCGCGCCACATCATTGGCTGCGTCACATCCTGGAGCCGCAAGGAGGTCATCCCTATCCTCGAACGGGCCGGCGGCACGTTGTGGTATGCCTGTCCGTATGAAGGCTTCGAGGCCAACGAGCATGTCGTCTACATGCACGCCTGCCCGAACCAGCATCTGGTGCCGATGCTTTCCCATGTCGTGCCGCGCTTCGGCGCCAACGGCTTTTTGCTCGGCTCCAACTATATCTGGGGCTGGGAAACCAACCGCGTCGCGCGCGACCTGATCGCGGATGCCGGCGGCAAGGTTTTGGGCGAGCGCTATCTGCCGCTGGGCGAAACCGACGTTTCGCGGCTGATCGCCGAGATCGAGGCGACAAGGCCGGATTTCGTGCTGAACAATCTGATCGGCACCTCGTCCTATGCCTTCATCGCCGCTTATGCGGAGCTTGCGCGCCGAGATCCGCATTTCAAGCCGGAGCGCTGCCCGATCCTGTCGTGCAACCTGACCGAATGCGAACTGCCGGCCATCGCCGGCGTCGGCGACGGCCATCTATCGGCCGGCCCCTACTTCCACGACCCCGCCGCGCATGGCTGGTCCGAATCCCTCAGCGCCACCATGCCGGCCTCGTCCTTCGAGGCGTCGGCCTATGCCAGCGTGCGCGCGCTGGCCGAAATTCTGGCCGGCAATCCGACCGCGCAATGGACCGACCTGCCGAAGGCGTTTACCGGCCGGACCTTCCGCTCGCCGCTCGGCGCCGTCGCCATCGATCCGCAGACCCAGCATGCAACCCTGTCGGTGCAGATCGGGCGGATCGAAGGTACGGCTTTCAAGACCGTCAGCCTGATCGAGAATGTCGCGCCGGACCCCTATCTGTCGCGCTACGACCGCAGCGCGACCTTTGCCCGACCCGGCCTGCGGGTGGTGTCGTGAGCCGCGGTTCGCGCATTCCCAATCTTGGCGGGGCAAAAGCTTTCGTGCTGCACCGGCCGCACCCGACCGTGCAGGCGATCACAAGGCAATTGGCGGCAATCGGCCTCGACGTTACCGCGTGCTGGCCGGAACTGCCGGCCGAAGCGCTGGCGGCGGAGTTCGTCTTCTTCGACGTCGATCTGGGCTTCGACGAACAGTTCCCATGGCCGGCGGGCCATGCGCCGATGCCGCTTGTCGCGCTGATCGGCTCGGAAGCGCCGGGCCGCATCGAATGGGCGCTTTCGCACAACGCCGATGCCCAGTTGCTCAAGCCGGTGGGCAATGCCGGCGTCTACAGCGCCCTTCTCATCGCCAGACAGGCTTTTGCGGCGCGGCAGCGGCTTGCCGATGAAATCGCTTCGCTGGAAATGCGCGTCGCCGAGCGGCAGACCATCGTGCGCGCCGTCACCGCGCTTTCGGCGCAGGGTTTTGACGACGAGCGCGCCTATGCGCAGTTGCGGTCGCTGGCCATGAGCTGGCAGATCAACCTGGAAGAGGCCGCCCGCCGCGTCGTGGCTATGACGAAACAGGAAGGCAGCGATGACCAGTCCCATCGCGCCTGACCTTTCAGCCGCCCTGCCCGCACGGGCGCGCCCCGGCGTATGGCGCAGGCTGGTCACGCGGCCGCTGGCGCTGATCGGCCTGGTTATCATCGCCATCGTGCTGATCGGGGCGATCTTCGCGCCGTGGCTGACGGCCTATGACCCGAACGAGCAGATGTTCGACGGCCTGACGCTGCAAGGCGCGCCGCTGGCCCCGAACACCACCTTCTGGCTCGGCACCGATTTGCTCGGCCGCGATCTTCTCACCCGCATTCTCTATGGCGCACGCACCTCTTTGATCATCGGCGTCGTCGCCAATGGCGTGGCGCTCCTGATCGGCACGCTGGTCGGCATTACGGCCGGCTATTTCCGCGGCTGGATCGGCAGCGTGCTGATGCGCTTCACCGACCTGATGATGGCGTTCCCGGCCCTTCTGCTGGCCATCTGCCTGGCGGCGGTGTTCGAGCCCAGCCTGTGGATCGTCGCCATGGTGATCGCGCTGGTCAACTGGGTGCAGACGGCGCGCGTCATCTATACGCAGACCAGTTCGCTCACCGAACGCGAATTCATCGACGCCGAACGGACACTCGGCGCAAGCAGCCCGCGCATCCTGTTTAGGCACATCCTGCCGCATCTGGTGCCGACCATCATCGTGTGGGGCACGCTCGGCATTTCGACCACGGTGCTTCTGGAGGCGACGCTGTCCTATCTCGGCGTCGGCGTGCAGCCGCCGACCGCCTCCTGGGGCAACATCATCTTCGAGAACCAGACCTATTTCCAGGCGGCCCCCTGGCTGGTCTTCTTTCCGGGTGCCGCGATCCTGGCGCTGGCGCTGGCCTTCAACCTCGTCGGCGATGCGCTGCGCGACCTTCTCGACCCCACGCAGAGAGGCCGGGAATGATGGGAGGCCGGGAATGATCGCCTATCTCGCCCGCCGCATCGTCCAGTCGCTGCTGATCCTGCTCGGCGTGTCGATCATCACCTTTGCGCTGCTTTACCTGCTGCCCGCCGATCCGGTGCGCCAGATCGCGGGGCGCAGCGCCACGCCCGAGACGGTGGAAAACATCCGCCGCCAGCTCGGCCTCGACCAGTCCTTCATCGTCCAGTACTGGCGCTATCTCGGCAATCTGGTGCAAGGCGATCTCGGCCGCTCCTACATCCAGCGCTCGCAGGTCACCGAACTCGTCGTCGCGCGGTTGCCGGCGACGCTGCTCCTGATGGCCGGTTCCATCGTCTGCGAACTGGTGCTTGGGCTGACCATGGGCCTGGTGGCGGCGGTGCGACGCGGCTCGGCCACCGATCAGTCGCTGATGGTCGTCTCCTTCATCGGCGTATCGGCACCGCAATTCGTGGTCGGCCTGTTGCTGCTCTACGTGTTCGCGGTGCAGCTCTCCTGGTTTCCGATCGGCGGCTACGGCACCTGGCGGCACCTAGTGCTGCCGTCGCTTACCATGGGTATCCTCGGCGCGGGCTGGTACGCGCGCATGATGCGCTCCTCGATGATCGACGTGCTGCGCCAGGATTATGTGCGCACCGCCCGCGCCAAGGGGCTGGCGCGCCGCGCGATCCTTCTGCGCCATGCGCTGCCCAACGCCATCCTGCCGATCGTCGCCATGATCGGCATCGATATCGGCATCCTGATGGGCGGCATCGTCGTCGTGGAAAGCGTGTTCGGCTGGCCGGGCATCGGCCAGCTTGCCTGGCAGGCGATCCAGCGCGTCGACATCCCGATCATCATGGGCGTGACCATGGTGTCGGCCTTCGCCATCGTGCTCGGCAACCTTCTGGCCGACATCGTCGCGCCTTTCATCGATCCACGCATCAAGCTCAGATAACAACAAGGAAAGGGAACAAGAGATGAAAAGATTTCTGGCATCCACCGTCGCGGTATCGGCGCTTGCGCTGATGCTCGGGCTAGGCTCGGCCGCTGCCGCCGACGAAACGCTCGACCCCAACGCCAAGCCCGGCGGCGACATCATCATCACCTACAAGGATGACGTCGCCACGCTCGATCCGGCCATCGGCTACGACTGGCAGAACTGGTCGATGATCAAGAGCCTGTTCGACGGGCTGATGGACTACAAGCCCGGCACCACCGAACTGACGCCGGACCTTGCCGAAAGCTACGACATTTCGCCGGACGGAAAGACCTTCACCTTCAAGATCAGGCACGGGGTGAAGTTCCACAACGGCCGCGAGATGACCGCCGAAGACGTAAAGTATTCGATCGACCGCGTGGTCAACCCCAAGACGCAAAGCCCCGGCCAGGGCTTCTTCGCCTCGATCGAGGGCTATCAGGAAGCAGCCGACGGCAAGGCCGATGGCGTTTCGGGCATCACGGTGGTTGACCCCTACACCATCAAGTTCCAGCTGACGCGGCCCGACGCCACCTTCCTGCATGTTATGGCGATCAACTTCAGCCACGTCGTGCCGAAGGAGGCGGTGGAGAAGTGGGGCGCGGACTTCGGCAAGCATCCGGTCGGCACCGGCGCCTACAAGCTGGCCGAATGGACGCTTGGCCAGCGCGTCGTCTTCGAAAAGAACGCGGACTACTGGCACAAGGGCCTGCCCTATCTGAACAAGATCACCTTCGAGATCGGGCAGGAGCCGATCGTGGCACTGTTGCGCCTGCAAAAGGGCGAGATCGACGTTCCCGGCGACGGCATCCCGCCCGCCAAGTTCCAGGAGGTGATGAGCGACCCGGCGCAAAAGGCCCGCGTCGTCGAGGGCGGCCAGTTGCAGACCGGCTACATCACCATGAACGTGACGATGAAGCCGTTCGACGACGTCAAGGTGCGCCAGGCGGTCAACATGGCGATCAACAAGGATCGCATCGTCAAGCTCATCAACAACCGCGCCATCCCGGCCAACCAGCCGCTGCCGCCGTCGATGCCGGGCTACACCAAGGACTATAAGGGCTATCCCTACGATCCGGCCAAGGCCAAGGAACTTTTGGCGGAAGCTGGCCATCCGGACGGGTTCGAAACCGAACTCTACGCCATGAACACCGATCCGAACCCGCGCATCGCCCAGGCGATCCAGCAGGATCTGGCCGCCATCGGCATCAAGGCCTCGATCCAGGCGCTGGCGCAGGCCAACGTGATTGCCGCCGGCGGCGACAAGAACGGCGCGCCGATGATCTGGTCGGGCGGCATGGCATGGATTGCCGACTTCCCCGACCCGTCCAACTTCTACGGCCCGATCCTCGGCTGCGGCGGCGCGGTGCCGGGTGGCTGGAACTGGTCGTGGTACTGCAACGAGGACCTCGACAAGAAGGCGGCGGAAGCTGACTCCATCGTCGATCCGGCCAAGGCCGACGAGCGCTACAAGATGTGGAGCGACATCTACGTCAAGATCATGGAGGATGCGCCCTGGGCGCCGGTGTTCAACGAGCAGCGCTTCACGCTCAAATCCGCCCGGATGGGCGGCGCCGACAACCTCTATGTCGATCCGGTCCACATTCCGATCAACTATGACCATGTGTATGTGAAAGATGTGCAATAACTGCAACTACACCATCCACGGACGCCACCATCATTTCGGCTGGGACAATTCGTTTGTCCCGGCCGAGACGGTGACGCCCGGTTCGACGGTCTTCTT
This sequence comes from Mesorhizobium sp. A623, assembly GCF_054489405.1. NCBI lineage: Bacteria > Pseudomonadati > Pseudomonadota > Alphaproteobacteria > Hyphomicrobiales > Phyllobacteriaceae > Mesorhizobium > Mesorhizobium sp. A623. The sequence goes on along the minus strand of NZ_JBTMXB010000009.1, from coordinate 46,844 downwards.
CGAGTGTCTGGATTCGTCGGGCGGGCAACTGACGCCCGAAAGCACGGTCGCCGATATCGCGGCGCTCGACTTCGGCAAGATCAACCCGGTGACGGGCCCGATCTTCGTCGAGGGTGCGGAACCGGGCGATGCGCTGAAAGTGACGATCGAGGAATTCAAGCCGTCCGGTTTCGGCTGGACGGCGAACATTCCCGGTTTCGGCCTGCTCGCCGACGATTTCAAGGAGCCGGCCCTCACCGTCTGGAAGTATGACGCGACCTCGCTGGAGCCGGCGCTGTTCGGGAAAAACGGCCGCGTGCCGCTAAAGCCGTTCGCCGGGACCATCGGCAATGCGCCTGCTGAAAAGGGCCTGCATTCGGTGGTGCCGCCGCGGCGGGTCGGCGGCAATCTCGACATCCGCGACCTGGCTGCCGGCACCATCCTCTACCTGCCGGTAGAGGTGGCGGGCGCGCTGTTTTCGGTCGGCGACACGCATGCCGCCCAGGGCGACGGCGAAGTCTGCGGCACGGCGATCGAAAGCCCGATGAACGTCGTTCTGACGCTCGATCTGGTCAAGGATGCGCGGCTGAAATATCCGCGCTTCACCACGCCGGGACCGGTGACGAGCCATCTCGACGCCAAGGGCTACGAGGTGACCACCGGCATCGGGCCGGACCTGATGAGCGGCGCGAAGGAAGCGGTCGCGCAGATGGTCGACCTGTTGGCGGCGCGCTACCAGCTCGATCCGGTCGACGCCTACATGCTGGTGTCGGTATGCGGTGATCTGCGCATCAGCGAGATCGTCGACATGCCGAACTGGGTGGTGTCGTTCTACTTCCCGCGCTGCGTGTTTGAATGAACGCAAGCGCCACCAAGATATCTTCCGGGGCGATAGCCCCGGAGGGGCAGCCTTCAGCCGAACCGGTGCTTTCCGTTTCCGGCCTGACGGTTTCCGTGCGCGGCGAGGATGGCGGACGCGAAGTCGTCTCCGACCTTTCCTTCACGCTTTCGCGCGGCGAAACGCTGTGCATCGCGGGCGAGAGCGGTTCCGGTAAGTCGATGACCTCGCTGGCGATCATGCGGCTTTTGCCCGAGCCGGCCGCCCGTATCGCTTCCGGCTCCATCCATCTTGGCGACACCGATCTTGCCAGCCTGGACGAACGTCGCATGCAGGCGGTGCGCGGTAACCGCATCGCCATGATTTTCCAGGAGCCGATGACCTCGCTCAATCCGGTCTTGTCGATCGGCAGGCAGTTGACCGAGGCCATCGAGACGCACACCGACCTGTCGGGCGGCACCGCGCGCCAGCGCGCGATAGACGCGCTGAAGGCGGTGCGCATTCCGGAAGCGGAAAGCCGGCTGAAGCAATATCCGCACGAGCTTTCGGGCGGCATGCGCCAGCGCGTCATGATCGCCATGGCGCTGGCGCTGGAACCGGACGTGCTGATTGCCGACGAGCCGACCACGGCGCTTGACGTCACCGTGCAGGGCGAGGTGCTGGAGTTGTTGCGCGACTTGCAGCGCCAGCACGGAACCAGCGTCATCCTCATCACCCACGACATGGGCGTAGTCGCCGAAATGGCCGACCGCGTCATCGTCATGCGCCACGGACGCATGGTCGAGGAAGGCAAGGCCCGCGATATTTTTGCCGCCCCCAAAGCCGACTATACGCGCGAGTTGCTGGCCGCGGTGCCGCGCATGGGCGACGGGCAAAGCCAGGGGACGCGAGAACCGGAGCCTGAGGAAAATGCCCCCATCGCCACCGTGCGCGACCTGAAAGTCCGCTTCGACCTGCATGGCGGGTTCTTCGGCCGCGTTACACGCCGTGTCCATGCGGTCGAAGGCGTCAGCTTCTCCATCGCGCCGAACGAGACATTCGCGCTGGTCGGCGAGAGCGGGTGCGGCAAGTCGACGACCGCCAAGGCGATTGCCGGGCTGGTGCCGTTCAGCGGCGACATCACCGTCAACGGCCGCAGCCTGACCGGCCTTACAGGCGAAGCGCGAAAAGCCGTGCGCCGCGACGTGCAGATGATCTTCCAGGACCCGTTCGCCTCGCTCGATCCGCGCATGCGCGTCGGCGACCTGGTTGCCGAACCGATGCTGATCCATGGCATCGGCTCCAGACAGGAGCGCCGCGAACGGGTGGCGGCGCTGTTTGACCGCGTTGGCCTGTCGGCCGACCAGATGGAGCTTTACCCGCATGAGTTTTCGGGTGGCCAGCGCCAGCGCGTCTGTATCGCGCGCGCTCTGGCGCTGCGGCCAAAGCTCATCATCGCCGATGAAAGCGTGTCGGCGCTCGACGTGTCGGTACAGGCGAAAGTGCTGGAACTGCTGAAGGAGTTGCAGCAGGAATTCGGCATCGCTTATCTGTTCATTTCGCACGACATGGCGGTGGTGGAAAACATTTCCGACCGCGTCGCCGTCATGTATCTCGGCCAGATCGTGGAGATGGGCACGCGCGACCAGGTGTTTTCCAACCCTGCCCATCCCTATACACGCAGGCTGATCGAAGCGGTGCCGGTGCCCGATCCGACAAGACGGCGCAAACGCTTCGCCCGCCTCGAACAGGAAATCCCAAGCGTCATGCGCCAGGTCGGCGACGAGCCGTCCCGGCTTACCCTGAACGATATCGGCGGCGGGCATCTCGTTGCGGCCGCAACGGCAGCCGACTGAACGAATCAAGACGCATGCGGCTTACCTGCGATTGAGAAAAACAGCCGACGCAATGCAAGGATGTATGGGCTGTTTCGCCTCAATTTGACCCTCACCCCTTGACCGGACTGAAAAGCGCGGCCATTTGACGAGGCGTCTTGAACGATATTTCGTCGCGCGCAGCGAAACTCTTCTGCCGCATCACCTGAAGATACGAGCACTCATGGACGTCGTCGTCGTCGAATCGCCGGCCAAAGCGAAGACAATCAACAAATATCTCGGCAAGAACTACAAGGTTCTGGCCTCGTATGGCCATGTCCGCGACCTGCCGGCCAAGGACGGCTCGGTGCGCCCCGACGAGGATTTCGCCATGTCGTGGGCTGTCGATGGGCCCTCGGCCAAGCGGCTCACCGAGATCGCCAATGCCGTCAAGAGCGCCGACGGCCTGATCCTCGCCACCGATCCGGATCGCGAGGGCGAGGCGATTTCGTGGCATGTGCTGGAAGTGCTCAAGCAGAAGCGCGCGCTGAAGGACAAGCCGGTCAGCCGCGTCGTCTTCAACGCCATCACCAAGCAATCCGTGCTCGACGCCATGGCCAATCCCCGCCAGATCGACGTGCCGCTGGTCGACGCCTATCTGGCGCGCCGGGCGCTCGACTATCTGGTCGGCTTCACGCTTTCCCCCGTTTTGTGGCGCAAGCTGCCCGGCGCACGGTCCGCCGGACGGGTGCAATCAGTGGCGCTTCGGCTGGTATGCGAGCGCGAATCCGAGATCGAGCGGTTCATTCGCGAGGAATACTGGAACATCGCGGCCATTCTCGGCACGCCGCGCAAGGACAGCTTTGAAGCCCGGCTGACGGGTTTCGACGGCAAGAAGCTGCAAAAGCTCGACATCAAGAACGAGGCCCAGGCCAACGACATCAAGGCGATGCTGGAGGGTGCGACCTTCAAGACGCTGTCGGTCGAGGCCAAGCCGACAAGGCGCAATCCCGGCCCGCCCTTCACCACTTCCACCTTGCAGCAGGCAGCGTCGTCGCGCATGGGGTTTTCGGCCAACCGCACCATGCAGGTGGCGCAGCGGCTCTATGAGGGCATGGACATCGGCGGCGAGACGGCCGGCCTGATCACCTATATGCGAACCGACGGCGTGCAGATGGCGCCGGAGGCGATTTCGGCGGCGCGTGCCGCGATCGGCAAGGAGTTCGGCGATAAATATTTGCCGGAAAAGCCGCGCTACTACACCGCCAAGGCCAAGAACGCGCAGGAAGCGCACGAAGCGATCCGCCCGACCGACTTCTTCCGCACGCCGGCTTCCGTGCGCCAATATCTCGATGCCGACCAGTTCCGGCTCTACGAGTTGGTCTGGAAGCGCGCCATCGCCAGCCAGATGAATCCGGCCGAGATCGAGCGCACCACGGTCGAGATCGAGGCTGTGAATGCCGCCCGCACCGCCACCTTGCGCGCCGTCGGTTCGGTCGTGCGCTTCGACGGCTTCATCGCCGCCTACACTGACCAGAAGGAAGAAGATTCTTCCGAGGACGAGGAAAACCGCCGCTTGCCCGAAATCCGGGCCGACGAGGCGCTCGCCCGCGAAGCCATCAACGCCACGCAGCACTCGACCGAGCCGCCGCCGCGCTATTCGGAAGCCTCGCTGATCAAGAAGCTGGAAGAACTGGGCATCGGCCGGCCCTCGACCTACGCCTCGACGCTGAAAACGCTGGAAGACCGCCAATATGTCGCCATCGACAAGCGCCGGCTGGTGCCCGACGCCAAGGGCCGGCTGGTGACGGCGTTTCTGGAAAATTTCTTCGATAAATATGTCGAGTACGATTTCACCGCCGATCTTGAGGAAAAGCTCGACCAGATCTCCGACGGCAAGCTCGCCTGGAAGGATGTGCTGCGCGACTTCTGGAAGGATTTTTCCGGCGCGGTCGACAACACCAAGGAACTGCGCGTCACCGACGTTCTCGACGCGCTGAACGAGGCGCTGGCGCCGCTGGTGTTCCCGCAGCGCGAAGACGGTTCCAATCCGCGCATCTGCCCGAAATGCGGCACCGGCAATCTGTCGCTTAAACTCGGCAAATTCGGCGCTTTCGTCGGCTGCTCGAACTACCCCGAATGCAGCTTCACCCGCCAGCTTGGCGGCGAAGCCAACGGCGAGAACGGTGGCGGCGAGGATGGCACCAAGGTGCTGGGCAACGATCCCTACACGGCGGAAGAAATCACCCTGCGCAAGGGGCGTTTCGGCCCTTACGTGCAGCGCGGCGATGGCAAGGAAGCCAAGCGCTCCAGCCTGCCCAAGGGCTGGACGCCGGATAGTATCGACCATGAGAAGGCGCTGGCGCTGCTTTCGCTGCCGCGCGATGTCGGCCAGCATCCCGAAACCGCCAAGATGATCTCGGCCGGGCTCGGGCGTTACGGCCCGTTCGTGCTGCATGACGGCACATATGCCAATGTGGATTCGATCGAGGACGTGTTTTCCATCGGCCTCAACCGTGCCGTGACGGTGCTGGCGGAAAAGCAGGCATCGCGAGGCCAGGGCCGTGGTGCGGCCGCTGCAGCCCTCAAGGAGCTTGGTGATCATCCCGACGGCGGCGGCAAGATCGTGGTTCGTGATGGCAAATACGGGCCGTATGTCAATTTCGGCAAGGTCAACGCGACTTTGCCGAAGGGCAAGGACCCGCAAACGGTGACGGTCGAGGAAGCGGTTACGCTGATCGCCGAAAAGGAAGCCAAGGGCGGCGGCAAGAAGCCGGCGCGCAAGGCGGCGGCACCGAAGAAGGCTGCCGCGAAAAAGCCGGCGGCAAAGAAACCAGCGGCAAAGAAGAAGGCATAGGCCAGTGGCGCGCAGGATCACCGGACGCGGCCACGGCGATCCCCGCACCGCCGATACCCGCTCCAAAACCACAGACAAGGAAGCCTATCGGCCCTCGCGCGACGAAATCCTGCGCTTCATCACTGAGAACCCGGACCGTTCCGGCAAGCGCGACATCGCCAAGGCCTTCGCGCTCAAGGGTGACGACCGCATCTGGCTGAAAGACTTGTTGCGCGACCTGCAGGACGAGGGCCTGCTGACCAAGGAACGCAAGCGGCTGGCCCGTGTCGGCGCCCTGCCCCATGTCGCCGTGCTGGATATTTTCGGGCGCGACGGCGACGGCGTCCTGTTGGCACATCCGACCGAGAATGTTGGCGACGGCGAGCCGCCGGTTGTCTCGATCCGTATTTCCCGCAGCGGCAATGGCGCGCAGACGCCGGGCATCGGCGACCGCGTGCTTGCAAAAACCTTCGCCACCGACGATCCGACCGGCCCCGCTTATACGGGCCGTGTCATCAAGGTTTTCGAGAAGCGCACCGACGCGGTGCTCGGCGTGTTCCGCGTGCTCAAGGACGGCACGTTCCGCATCGAGCCGGTGGAGCGGCGCCAGCCGGAACTGATCGTCGACACGGAATTTGCCAACGGCGCGAAAAACGGCGACCTGGTCGAGGTCGAGCCGGCGCGCGCCTCGCGCTACGGCCTGCCGCGCGCCAAGGTGTTGACGGTACTGGGTTCGCTGACCAGCGAAAAGGCGGTCTCGATGATCGCCATCCACGCCCACGACATCCCGCACATCTTTCCGGCCTCTGTCATCGCCGAGGCGGAATCCGCCAAGGCAGCGACGATGGCGGGCCGCGAGGATTTTCGCAGCGTTCCGCTCGTCACCATCGACCCCGCCGATGCCAAGGACCATGACGACGCGGTGTTCGCCGAACCGGATACGGACGAGAAAAACCCGGGCGGCTTTATCGTCACCGTCGCCATCGCCGATGTCGCCGCCTATGTCCGCTACGGCACCGCGCTCGACCGCGAGGCGCTGCTGCGCGGCAATTCGGTCTATTTCCCTGATCGCGTCGTGCCAATGCTGCCGGAGCGCATTTCCAACGACCTCTGTTCGCTGCGCGAGGGCGAGGACCGCCCGGCGCTGGCGGCGCGGATGACGTTTGGGGCCGATGGCCGGAAAATCCGGCATTCATTCCATCGCATCATGATGAAATCGGCAGCCAAACTCGCCTACGCGCAGGCGCAAGCTGCCATCGACGGCGCGCCGGACGACAAGACCGGGCCGATTCTCGACACAGTTCTCAAGCCGCTCTGGGATGCCTATGCGGTGCTGAAGCGCGGGCGCGACGGACGCCAGCCGCTGGAACTCGATTTGCCGGAACGCAAGATTGTGCTCAAGGAAGACGGCACCGTCGACCGCGTCATCGTGCCGGAGCGGCTGGACGCGCATAAACTCATTGAAGAGTTCATGATCCAGGCCAATGTTGCCGCCGCCGAGACGCTGGAAGGCAAGAAGCAGAAGCTGGTCTACCGCGTCCACGATGCGCCCTCGATGGCCAAGCAGGAATCGCTGCGCGAGTTCTTGCAGACACTCGGCTTGTCCTTGGCGCGCGGCGCGCAGATGAAGCCGGCCCAGTTCAACGGCATTCTCGAGCGGGTGCGGGGCCAGGACAATGAGGGACTGGTCAACGAGGTCGTGCTGCGTTCGCAAAGCCAGGCCGAATATTCGCCGGCCAATCTCGGCCATTTCGGCCTCAATTTGCGCCGCTACGCGCATTTCACCTCGCCGATCCGCCGCTATGCCGACTTGATCGTGCATCGCGGGCTTATTGCCGCACTCGGCCTCGGCCCCGACGGGCTGACGCCGGAAGAAGAGGCACGGCTGGAGGATGTCGGCGTGCTGATTTCGGCGGCGGAACGCCGGGCCATGAAGGCAGAGCGCGATACGGTCGACCGGCTGATCGCCAGCTATCTCGCCGAACGCATCGACGAGCGCTTCGACGCGCGCATTTCGGGCGTCACCAAATCAGGACTATTTGTCCAATTGCCGCAGTACGGCGCAGATGGCTTTATCCCGGTGTCATCGCTCGATGGCGATTACTATATATACGACGAAGCAGCCCGATCGCTTTTCGGGGAGCGGACAGGAAAAGGCTATCAGCTTGCCGACCGCGTCGAGGTTCGGCTGATCGAGGTAGCGCCCATGGCGGGCGCGATGCGCTTCGAGATGCTGACCGAGCCGAAACCGCTGCCCGGTTCGAAGCGATCGTTCCACAAGTCCAAGGGCGGCGCTTCACGGGGCCGTGCCTCGCAGCCGCGAGGCGGATCGCGCAGAAGACGTTAAGGATGGAAGCACCGGCATGACCAAGGCAGATGTGGTGGACGAGCAGGTTTTCGGCGGTGAGCATCAGTCGGGCCGTGTCCGCAGGCCGGCATGGCAGGCGATCAAGTTCGGCTTCATGGGCCGTTGCCCGCATTGCGGCGAAGGCAAGCTGTTTCGCGCCTTCGTCAAGCCGGTCGACAAATGCGCCGTTTGCGCCGAGGAGCTTTACCACCACCGGGCCGACGATCTGCCCGCCTATCTGGTGATCGCCATCGTCGGCCATATCGTCGTCGGCGGCTTCATGGCCGTGGAAATGACGACCTTCTGGCCGATGTGGCTGCATCTCCTCATATGGCTGCCATTGACCGTCATATTGTCGCTGGCCCTGCTGCAACCGATCAAGGGTGCGGTCGTCGGCCTGCAATGGGCGTTCTACATGCACGGCTTCGGCGGCGAGACCGATTATATCGAGACCCACCCGGAGGCGTGACGCCCGCACTGACGCAATCCGAACGCCGCCGCCGTCCCTATCGCCTGCAAGAAGTTTCCGCTAATCCGTACCTCCATGAATGAAATGACCAGGGCGGAACTCGACCGCGCCGAACGCAACGACGCCGCGCTGGGCGCGGGGCCCAAGCGGCCGCGCGATGCCGCGACGCTGATTCTGCTTGACCGCAAGGGCGGCGACGTCTCGGTGCTGATGGGCCGGCGCAGCGCCGGTCACGCCTTCATGCCGGGCAAGTTCGTCTTTCCCGGCGGGCGGACCGACCCGGCCGACAGCCGCATCGCCGTCGCCACCAGCCTGCACCCGGATGAAGAAGCCAGGCTGTGCGCCGGCCCCGGCCGCACCAGCGCCACGCGCGCACGCGCCATCGCCCTTTCCGCCATCCGCGAGACCTACGAGGAAGCCGGCCTGCTGATTGGGCAAAAAGGCCCGTTTGCGACCGGCAAAAGCGACTGGCAAGGCTTCGTCGAGCATGGCGTGCAGCCCTCGCTCGGCGCGGTTCGCTTCATTGCCCGCGCCATTACGCCGCCCGGCCGCGTCCGCCGCTTCGACACGCGGTTCCTCGGCGTCTGGCGAAGCGAAGTCGCCGTGGAACTGCGGGACGGCGGGCCGACGAACGAGTTGGAAGAACTGGTCTGGCTGCCGCTTGCCCAGGCGCGCGAGGCCGATATTCCGGCCATCACCCGGACGATTTTGGGAGAGCTGGAAGCGCGGCTTGCCCTCGACCCGCAGTTGCGGCCCGGCGGCGATGTGCCCTTCTACCGGCTGGTGCGCACCCATTTTATCCGCGATCTTCTGTAGCAAGCAGTCAGGCGCCCAATTTTCATGACGGTCGACACCACGCCGCAGGCTGACGAACAAATCCACTGGTTGCCGATGATCGCCGCGATTTCGGCGATCAGCGTGGTCGGCATCGCCATCGGCCTCGGCGTACCGCTGCTCAGCGTGATTCTCGAATCGCGGGGCCATTCGGCAACGATGATCGGCCTCAATACGGCGATCGCCGGCCTTGCCTCGATTGCCGGCGCGCCAATGGCGACGCCGCTGGCGCAGCGCTTCGGCGTTGCCTGGACGATGCTGGCGGCGATCGCCGCCGGCGCGTTCGCCTTTGTCGGATTCTATTTCGCGCCCGACTTCTGGATGTGGTTTCCGCTGCGCGTGGCGTTGCACATCTCGCTGACGATCCTGTTCATCCTGTCCGAATTCTGGATCAGCACGTCGGCCCCGCCGCGTCGGCGCGGCCTCGTTCTCGGCTGCTACGCCACCGTCCTATCGCTCGGCTTCGCGGCGGGTCCCTGGCTGTTTTCACGCCTCGGCAGCGGCGGCTTCCTGCCTTTCGGCGTCACCTTCCTGCTGGTGACGCTGGCCGCGATCCCCGTACTGATGGCACGCAACGAAAGCCCGCCCATCCACCCAACCGGCGAAGGCACAAGCGGCTTCCTGCGCTATATCTGGCTGGTGCCCACGGCGACGGCCGCCGTGCTGGTATTCGGCGCGATCGAGACCGGTGGCTTCGCTCTGTTCCCCATCTATGGCAGCCGCATCGGCTATTCGGAAGCGGACGCGGCCCTGCTTTTGACCATGATCGGGCTCGGCAACGTGCTGCTGCAAATTCCCATCGGCATGATCAGCGACCACGTCAAAGATCGCCGCTACCTGCTGCTTGTCTGCGCAGTCGTCGGCCTTGCCGGCGCTGCATGCATGCCGCTGTTTGCCGCCAACTGGCATCTGATGGCGTCGTTGCTGTTCGTGTGGGGCGGCGTGGTCGCGGCCATGTACACGGTGGGCCTGGCACATCTCGGTTCCAAGCTTTCCGGCCACGAACTGGCGTCGGCCAATGCAGCCTTCGTTTTATGCTACGGTGTCGGCATGGTGCTGGGACCGCAGGCGATCGGCATCGGCATGGATATTTTCGGCCCGAACGGCTTCGGCTGGGCGCTGGCCCTGTTCTTCGGCGCCTATATCGTGCTGGCGGTCGGGCGGCTGATCGTCACAGCCGCCCGACGCTGAGCCGGCACGCTTGCCTTGCGCCAGAATTACTGTATAGACGCCCGCAATCTGCCGGTCCTAGCTGGGGGCTGAACGGAGGGCCGGCGCTTTCGCAAGAAATCGCCGCGTGAAGCCAAAAAGTGCTTCCGCCTCCCGTGTCTCCGCTCTCGACCATCTCGTTTGCGCCTTTCTTCCCCGTTTCCTGCACAAGGATTGCCGGGTCAGAGAAATCGCAGAGGCTCTCGCCGCCGGGACCGGAAGAGAAACGAAGAAAGGTATGAGAACAATATGGCTCTATACGAACATGTGTTCCTTTCCAGGCAGGATCTGTCGCAGCAGCAGGTCGATGAACTCGTTGAGCGTTTCAAGGGTGTCATCGAGGCAGGCGGCGGTTCGGTCGGCCGGATCGAGAACTGGGGACTGAAGTCCCTCACCTACCGGGTCAACAAGAACCGGAAGGCTTACTACACGCTCATGGACCTCACCACCCCGCCGGAAGCTCTCAAGGAAATGGAGCGCCAGATGGGCCTGTCCGAGGACATCCTGCGCTTTCTGACCGTCAAGGTCGAGAAGCACGAGGAAGGCGCGTCGGCCATGATGCAGAAGCGCGAAGAGCGTTCCGAGCGCGGCAGCTTCGGCGATCGCGGCCCGCGTTCGTTCGGCGACCGTGATCGCGGCGATCGTCCGGCCCGCAGCTTCGGCGGCGACCGCGATGGCGGCGGCGACCGTGGCCCTCGCCCGCAGCGCAGCTTTGAAGGGAACGCAGAATAATGGTCGACATCAACCAGATCCCGACCCGGCGTCCTTTCCATCGCCGTCGCAAGACCTGCCCGTTCTCCGGCGCCAATGCTCCGAAGATCGACTACAAGGACGTGCGTCTCTTGCAGCGCTACATTTCCGAGCGCGGCAAGATCGTGCCCTCGCGCATCACCGCCGTCAGCCAGAAGAAGCAGCGCGAACTCGCCAAGGCGATCAAGCGCGCCCGTTTCCTCGGCCTGCTGCCCTACGTGGTTCGCTGATTTTTTTCGACGGCGGGCGTCCGCGCCCGCTGTCTTTCTCCGACCATGACGGGCATGGCCGGTTGAAATTCAAAATCCCGAGTTGAGGCGAACTGCCTCTAACTGCCGCCACAGGCAGGACAGCGACACCGGCGCCACGCGCCCTTTTGCTTCCTGACCTGTTCATTTCGTCTGCCCCCTGGGGCGCTAGACAAAGGACAAGATCATGGACGTCATTCTTCTCGAACGCGTCGCCCGCCTCGGCCAGATGGGCGACACCGTCAAGGTCAAGGACGGTTTCGGCCGTAACTTCCTGCTGCCCAAGGGCAAGGCGCTGCGCGCCAACACCGTCAACAAGGCCAAGTTCGAAGGCCAGCGCGTCCAGCTCGAAGCTCGCAACCTGGAACGCAAGTCGGAAGCCGAACACGTTGCCGAAACGCTTGACGGCAAGAGCTTCGTGGCCGTGCGTTCGGCCGGCGAAACAGGCCAGCTCTACGGCTCCGTTTCGACCCGCGACATCGCCGACCTGCTAATCGCTGAGGGCTTCACGATCAACCGCAACCAGATCGAGCTCAACCACCCGATCAAGACCATCGGCCTGACCAATGTGGCCGTTGCGCTGCATCCGGAAGTCGAAGTTACCATCACGCTCAACATCGCGCGCACCGCGGACGAAGCCGAGCGCCAGTCCAAGGGCGAGACGCTGACCACCGCCGAAGCCATCTACGGCGAAGACATCAACGACAATGCCCGCCCGGACAATTTCTTCGATCCGAACGAAATGGGCGAAGGCGACGAGGAATAGGCCCAAGGCCTTTTTATCTCCGACTTTCAACCTTTTACCGCCAGAAAGCGATTTCTGGACCAAAAACCCGGGCCTCGTGCCCGGGTTTTTTGTCGAACTGGAACTTTTCAACGCCTTCTGCTTTTAGCACAATCGAGCCACACAACGCTTTCTGCATGAGGGCTAGTCATGAACCTCCTACTTCAACGCATCGTGGAGCGCATCGTCCATACCGGAAATCTCAGCATGACCGGCCCCAACGGCGTCACGCGACGGTTTGGCGACGGCAGCGGCGAGCGGACGCATATGGTCATCCACACCCGCCACGCTGAAAGGGCAATCACCCTTCACCCGACGCTCGGCATCCCCGAAGCCTACATGGACCAGGAACTGGACTTCGTCGAAGGCGACATCCTCAGCTTCCTGCACCTCGTATACGATAATATCGGCATTTCGTGGACCGACTCGACCTGGGGCAAGCTGCTGAACTCCGCCCGGATGACGGCGCGGCCGTTGCAGCAATGGAATACCGAGCGGCGCTCCAAGCGCAATGTCGAGCGCCATTACGACCTGTCGGGCGATCTCTACAAGCTCTTCCTCGACGAGGACATGCAGTATTCCTGCGCCTATTTCGAAAACCCGGACATGACGCTGGAAGCTGCGCAACTGGCCAAGAAGCAGCACATAGCGGCAAAGCTGCGCATCAAGCCGGGGCAGACGGTGCTCGATATCGGCTGTGGCTGGGGCGGGCTGGCGCTGTACATCGCCAAGACCTTCGACGCCGAAGTGCTGGGCGTGACGCTGTCGACCGAACAGCATCAGGTGGCGACCGAGCGCGCCCGCGCGGCGGGGCTGGAAAACAGCGTCCACTTCGAATTGCGCGACTACCGCGATCTGTCGGAGCGCTTTGACCGCATCGTCTCGGTCGGCATGTTCGAGCATGTCGGCGTCACGCAATACCGGACCTTCTTTGACAAATGCGCAACGCTGCTGAAGCCCGACGGCGTCATGCTGCTGCATACGATCGGCCGTACCGCGCCGCCGACCACGACCAGCGCCTTCATCCGAAAATATATTTTTCCCGGCGGCTATATTCCGGCGCTGTCGGAAGTGACCCCGCATATCGAGAAATCGGGGCTGGCCACTACCGACGTGGAAATCCTGCGGCTGCACTACGCCGAGACGCTGAAAAACTGGCGTGAACGCTTCATGGCCAACCGCGACAAGGTCAAGGCGATCTATGACGAGCGCTTCTGCCGCATGTGGGAATTTTACCTCTGCGGTTCGGAGGCCTCGTTCCGCTGGCAGGATCTGGTCAATTTCCAGATCCAGTTGACCCGCAAAAACGACGTTCTGCCCGTAACACGCGACTATATCGGCAAGTGCGAGAAGGCATTGACGATGCACGAAATGGGCCATCAGCCCGGTGAAGCCGCGGCCACGTCGGGCGACACGCACGCAGCCAAACCCGCCGGCCGACGCAAGGTTTCGCGCACCAAATAGTGCGCTCCGCAAGGTGCATAGACGCGGCTGCCGTCGAAACCGGTCGGTCGCGGAGAGGGGAGCGATTTTTCCGGCCCAGACTCGCTGCCCCGCCTGCCGACACCGACGCTTGCCAAGCACGGCATTTGCGGTCGATAAGGCTTCGCAATTGCGGGGTCCGTCGATGCGTTATTTTCTCTATATCGCCGCTGCGCTGGCGGAAATTGCCGGCTGCTTTTCCGTCTGGGCATGGTGGCGGCTGGAAAAATCGCCGCTATGGCTAATACCCGGCATTGCCCTGCTTATCCTGTTCGCCTGGCTTCTGGCGCAGGTTCAGGTCGATGCGGCGGGCCGCGCCTACGCGGCCTATGGCGGCATCTATATCGCGGTCTCGCTTGGCTGGCTGTGGCTGGCCGAAGGCATGCGGCCCGACCGTTTCGATTTCCTGGGAGCCGCCCTTTGCGTCGGCGGCGCATCGGTTATCCTGCTTGCTCCACGGGGGGCATAGGATGGAGCTTCCAGCACCGCTTCGGCAGGCGGTCGATGCCTTGCTTGAAAGCACCCCATTGCCGGTACTTCGGCAGGCGGCGAAAACGCTGTCCGACCGCTACCGCGCCGAAACGCGCGACGGCCGCCTGCACATGGCCGAAGAACTTGCGGTCAAGGCCTATCTGGCGACGCGCCTGCCGGCTACCTACGCCGCCGTGCGGACCTGCCTTGAAGCGGTGAGCGAGGCGCGGCCCGATTTCTCGCCCCAGACGCTGCTCGATATCGGCGCGGGTCCCGGCACCGTTGTATGGGCGACCGCCAATCTCTGGCCCGGTCTGCACCAGGCAACCCTGCTGGAAGCGAGCGGCCCGGCCAGAAAAATCGGCGAGCATCTCGCCGCCGAGGGCACTTTCGACACCAAAATTACCTGGCTGAGCGGGGACGCGACCATCGATCTCGCCGGCGCTGCGGCAGCGGACCTCGTCACCGCCGCCTATGTGCTGGACGAGATGGTGCCGGCATCGCGGCCCAAGCTGATTGAGCGGTTGTGGGCGCTGACGGCGGACACGCTTTTGATCGTCGAGCCCGGCACGCCGGCCGGCTGGCAGCGCATACTTGCCGTTCGCCAGCAGTTGATCGACGCGGGCGCGCATCTGCTGGCGCCTTGCCCGCACGAAAAACCCTGCCCGATCATGGCCCCCGACTGGTGCCACTTCGCGCGCCGCGTCGCCCGTTCGCGCCTGCACAGGCTTGCCAAGGACGCCGAAGTTCCGTGGGAAGACGAGAAATACATTTTCGTCGCCGCCTCGCGCCAACCCGCCGAGATGCGCCGGCCAAGGGTGCTGGCGCCGCCGAAATCCGGCTCCGGCAAGGTTCTGCTCAAGCTGTGCCAGCCCGGCGGCGATGCCACGGAGCTTCTGTTCACCAAGCGCGACGGCGCGACATTCAAAAGCGCGCGGCGCGCCGACTGGGGTGACGCCCTTTCCGATTGACGCAACCGGCAAGTCGGAATCTGCTTGCAGATTGTTCTTTGTTTGTTCTAGTATTGCTGGGGCGGGGCAGCAACGCCGATTCGAGTCAACGGGATTCTTTCCACGGATGCCGTCCGGCTGTGAATAGCGGCGGTTCAAGCGGCCCCGAGGCAGATATTCCAGCACCGGCTCGCCGCGTTCTGCTATCAGATAGGGAGACAAGAATCGGGGACGGCATGGCAGAGGCAGCGCGCAAATTCGAGGTCGCGGAACAACCGCTTTATCGGGAAGCGCCGAACAACATCGAGGCCGAGCAGGCGTTGCTGGGCGCGATGCTGGTCAACAACGACGCCTTCTACCGCGTTTCGGACTTCCTGAAGTCCGGTCATTTCTACGAGCCGCTGCACCGCAAGATTTTCGACGTCTCGGCCGAGCTGATCCGCATGGGCAAGATGGCCAATCCGGTGACGATAAAAACCTTCCTGCCGGCCGACGAAAAGGTCGGAGACATGACGGTCGCGCATTATCTGGCTCGCCTCGCCGCCGAGGCCGTGACCGTCATCAACGCCTCCGATTACGGCCGTGCCATCTACGACCTCGCCACGCGGCGCGCGCTGATTACGGTTGGCGAGGACATGGTCAACATCGCCTATGACGCGCCGGTCGACATGGCCCCGTCCGAACAGATCGAGGACGCCGAGCGGCGTTTGTTCGAACTGGCGGAAACCGGCCGATACGATGGCGGCTTCGAGAGTTTCACCGATGCCGTGAAAACCGCCGTCGACATGGCCAATGCCGCCTATATGCGCGACGGGCACCTGTCCGGCATCGCCTGCGGCCTGCGCGATCTCGACAGCCGCATGGGCGGCCTGCAGCCCTCCGACCTTATCATCATCGCGGGCCGGCCGGGCATGGGCAAAACCTCGCTCGCCACCAACATGGCCTTCAATATCGCCGAAGCCTATGTGCCGGCGCAACAGGCGGACGGCTCGTTCAAGGCCGCGAACGGCGGCGTCGTCGGCTTCTTCTCGCTCGAAATGTCGTCGGAACAGCTCGCCACCCGCATCATTTCCGAGCAGACGGAAATACCGTCGTCGAAAATCCGGCGCGGCGAAATCACCGAAATGGACTTTGAAAAGCTGGTCGCCTGTTCGCAGACCATGCAGAAAATTCCGCTGTTCATCGACCAGACGGGCGGCATCTCCATCGCCCAACTTTCGGCGCGCGCCCGGCGGCTGAAGCGCCAACGCGGCCTCGACGTCATCGTCATCGACTATATCCAGCTCATGCAGGGGTCGAGCGCCAAGGCTTCGCAGAACCGCGTGCAGGAAATCACCGAAATCACCACCGGGCTGAAGGCGCTGGCCAAGGAACTTTCGGTTCCGATCATCGCACTGTCGCAGCTGTCGCGCCAAGTCGAAAGCCGCGACGACAAGCGCCCGCAACTGTCCGACTTGCGCGAATCGGGCTCGATCGAGCAGGACGCCGACGTGGTGATGTTCGTGTACCGCGAGGAATATTACCTGAAAAACAAGGAGCCCAAGCCCGGCACCGAGGAATACATCAAGTGGGAAATGGAGATGAACGACATGCGCGGCAAGGCCGAGGTGATCGTGGCCAAGCAGCGCCACGGCCCGACCGGTTCCGTCAGCCTCGCCTTCCAGGGCGAATTCACCCGCTTCTCCGACCTCGCCGAAGAGCACCACATCGCGGAACGGTTCGAGTAGCACCTTGACGGCTCGTCACAAGATAGAAGTCCGGGTTGGCGCACTAGGCTTGCCTGTCCTTTTTGAAATGACAGCGGGACAGCACCCCTCTCTGTCCTGCCGGACATCTCCCCCACAAGGGGGGAGATCAGCCGTCACGGCTGTCCTGCCCAATCGCCGACGTTGCAGAACGAGCGACGAAGCTGAAACGCATGATCTCCCCCCTTGTGGGGGAGATGTCCGGCAGGACAGAGAGGGGTGCTGTCCCGCAAACCTATCCGCTCTTGCGGTTCGCAACCTCGGCCACTCGGCCGCTTTCACTCGACGCGCACCCTCCCCTTCGGCACCCCCCTGCCGTGGCTAAATCCCGCATCCAGTTCATCTGCCAGAATTGTGGCTCGGTGCATCAGCGCTGGGCCGGCAAGTGCGACGCCTGCGGCGAGTGGAACACGCTGGTCGAGGAAGGCACGGCGGGCGGCATCGGCTCCGGCCCGGCCTCGACGCGTAATGCGCGCAAGGGCCGCGCGGTGGTGCTGACCACCCTGTCGGGCGAAATCGAGGACGCGCCGCGCATCGTCTCGGGCATCGGCGAACTCGACCGCGCCACCGGCGGCGGCTTCGTTCGCGGCTCGGCTCTGTTGGTCGGCGGCGACCCCGGCATCGGCAAGTCGACCCTGCTGACGCAGGCGGCGGCGGCGCTTGCGGAAAAAGGCCACCGCGTCGTCTATGTCTCGGGCGAGGAAGCCGTCGCCCAGATCCGGCTGCGCGCGCAGCGTCTCGGCGTCGCCGGAAGTCCGGTCGAACTCGCGGCAGAAACCAATGTCGAGGATATTCTGGCGACCATCGCGGATGGCAAGCGTCCCGACCTCCTCATCCTCGATTCGATCCAGACGCTGTGGACCGACCTTGCCGATTCGGCGCCCGGCACCGTCACGCAGGTGCGCGCCGCGGCCCAGGCGATGATCCGCTATGCGAAATCGACGGGAGCCGCGATCGTGCTCGTCGGCCACGTCACCAAGGAAGGCCAGATCGCCGGACCGCGCGTGGTCGAGCACATGGTCGACGCGGTGCTTTATTTCGAAGGTGAAGGCGGCCACCACTACCGTATCCTGCGCACGGTGAAGAACCGCTTTGGGCCGACCGACGAGATCGGCGTGTTCGAAATGTCGGACAAGGGCCTGCGCGAAGTCGCCAATCCGTCCGAGCTTTTCCTGGGCGAACGCCATGCCAAGTCGCCGGGTGCCGCCGTTTTCGCCGGCATGGAGGGCACGCGGCCCGTGCTGGTCGAAATCCAGGCGCTTGTCGCCCCCTCCTCGCTCGGCACGCCGCGCCGCGCGGTCGTCGGCTGGGACGGAGCACGGCTTTCCATGATTTTGGCCGTGCTGGAAGCGCATTGCGGCGTGAAGTTCGGCCAGCACGACGTCTATCTCAATGTCGCCGGCGGCTACCGCATCCGTGAGCCTGCCGCCGACCTGGCGGTCGCGGCAGCACTTGTTTCCTCGCTTACCGGCCTTGCCCTTCCCGCCGATTGCGTCTATTTCGGCGAAATCAGCCTGTCGGGCGCCGTGAGGCCGGTTGCGCATGCGCAGCAGCGCCTCAAGGAAGCCGAAAAATTGGGATTTGGAAGCGCGGTATTGCCCTTGGGCAGTTCGAAAGGCAGCGAGGAAGTGGCCAGCGGCATCGGGGCTGGCGCATTCCGGCCAACCGATCTGGCCGATCTCGTGGCCCGCATCGCCGGCACGCGCCGCAGCCGCGCGGCCGAGGAAGATTGATCCGTCGCTTCATGCGATGACACTTGAGTGAGGCGAACACGATGCCGATTACGCTGCTTGACGGAATTCTGGTCGGCTTCACCCTCGTTTCGGCGATGCTGGCCATGGTGCGCGGCTTTTCGCGCGAGGTTCTTTCCGTGGTCTCGTGGGCCGCGGCGGCGGCAGCAGCTTTCTTCTTCTACAAGCCGGTGGTTCCCTACGTTCAGCCCTATATCGACAACGACAAGGTGGCGATGGCGGCGGCGGCGGGCATCGTCTTCATCATCGCGCTGATCGTGGTCACGGTCGTCACCATGAAGCTCGCCGACTGGATCATCGATTCGCGGGTCGGCGCGCTCGACCGCACGCTCGGCTTCCTGTACGGTGCGGCGCGCGGCATTCTGGTCGTCGCCGTCGCGTTGATGTTCTTCAACTGGCTGGCCGGCGACAAGGCCCCTGCCTGGATTTCCGGGGCCAAGTCGCGCCCCCTGCTTGAATCGATCGGCACCAAGATCGAAAGTATGTTGCCGGAAGACCCGGAAAACTCGATCCTCAAGCGCCTGAACGGCGCAATCGCAGAACCGCAGACCGGCACGGAGACACAACCCGTCCCCGGCGTGCAAGCGCCGGCGCAAGGCGACGATAGCGGCACGCCCGCGCCCGACGATAGCGAAGACGCGCCGCAGCCGGCAAATTGATCGCAATCCACACCGGAGAACACGCGCCTTTGCGTTGTTTCTGACCGTTTCGTGGCTTATATAGCTGTTTTAGCGGGAGCTTCGGCCCAATGGCAGACGCAGATAATGTGCTTGGCGCGGAAGCGGACGATCATTTCCACGACGAATGCGGTGTGTTCGGCATTTTCGGCCGGCAGGACGCCGCGGCCATCGTCACGCTTGGGCTGCATGCACTCCAGCATCGCGGCCAGGAAGCGGCGGGCATCGTTTCCTATGACGGCACCCAGTTCCACGTCGAGCGCCATGTCGGCCTGATCGGCGATACCTTCACCAAGCAGCGTGTCATCGACAGCCTCAAGGGCGACCGCGCCATCGGTCATACGCGCTATGCCACGACTGGCGGGGCGGGCCTGCGCAACATCCAGCCCTTCTTCGCCGAGCTTGCCGACGGCGGCTTCGCGGTCGCCCATAACGGCAATCTGACCAACGCCATGACCGTGCAGCGCACGCTGCAGAAACAGGGCGCCATCTTTTCCTCCACCTCGGACACCGAGACGATCCTGCATCTGGTGGCGATGAGCAAGGAACGCGACCTCAACGCGCGCTTCATCGATGCGGTGCGGCAGGTGGAAGGCGCGTTCTCGCTGGTGGCCATGTCTTCCAAGAAGATGATCGGCTGCCGCGATCCGCTGGGCATCCGGCCGCTGGTTCTCGGCGATCTCGACGGCGCCTTTATCCTCGCCTCCGAAACCTGCGCGCTCGACATCATCGGCGCGCGCTTCGTGCGCGACGTGCAGCCCGGCGAAATGGTCGTCGTCACCGCCAGTGGCCTTGAGAGCCTTTATCCGTTCGAGCCGAAGAAAACCCGGTTCTGCATCTTCGAATATGTCTATTTCTCCCGGCCCGACTCCTCGGTCGAGGGCCGCAATGTCTATGACGTGCGCAAGCGCATCGGCGCGGAACTTTCGCGGGAAAGCCCGGTCGAAGCCGACATCGTCGTGCCGGTGCCGGATTCAGGTACGCCGGCGGCGCTTGGCTTTTCGCAGGAAGCCGGCATCCCGTTCGAACTCGGCATCATCCGCAACCACTATGTCGGGCGCACCTTCATTTCGCCCGGCGATTCCATTCGCCACATGGGCGTCAAGCTGAAGCACAACGCCAACCGGCGCATGATCGAGGGCAAGCGCGTGGTGCTGGTCGACGATTCCATCGTGCGCGGCACCACCAGCCAGAAGATCGTGCAGATGGTGCGCGAGGCGGGCGCGAAGGAAGTGCATATGCGCATCGCCTCGCCGCCGACGCGGGCTTCCTGCTTCTACGGCGTCGACACGCCGGAAAAATCCAAGCTGCTCGCTTCGCGCATGACGGTCGAGGAGATGGCGGAGTTCATCCGCGTCGATTCGCTGGGCTTCCTGTCGATCGACGGGCTTTACCGCGCAGTCGGCGAACAGAGCCGCAACGGCGAACAGCCGCAGTTTTGCGATGCCTGTTTCACCGAGCAGTATCCGACCCGCCTTGCCGATTTCGAAGGGCATGACAATGTCCGTACGCTGTCGCTGCTGGCGACGGGCGGGCTTTAGATCGCCGTGCGCCCTCAGGACGCACAAAGGACGATCTAACTCTTTAAGTGAGCATCGGAATAACCCGAAAACCGGATTCCACTTTTCGGTCCGATGCTTTAGGGTTCCCAATCACGGCGTGGCAGCGATTTCACGCTGCCAGATGAAGCCCCGGTGGATGGCGAATTGCCGTCCGGGGCCGTGGGCGGCCGCAAACAGCAGCCCTGCCAGGAACGTGAAGTGATCGACGAAGAAGCCGAACTCGCCCTGATTGGCCTTCCAATAGGACGGGCCGTGGAAGGCGAAGGCCAGGAAGATCACATAGATCGCCGCCAGCAGCGCCGCTTCCGAGAAGAAAGCTCCAGTCAGGAAGGCGAGCACCAGCGCGACTTCAAAGATGGCGGCCAGCCATGCCAGAAGCAGCGGGAACGGGAACCCCGCCGCCGCGATGTAGCTGGCAGTAGCGTCCATCCCCGAAAACTTGAAGGTCGTCGCCATCGCGAACATGCCTGCGAAAATCAGCCTTGCGGCCAGGATTGCAACGGTTCTGCTCATCGATCCATTTCCTTTGATCAGTATTTAGACCAAGGACGCTGATACACACGCGTTCCCGACAAGGGCCAGCGGAAATGTCGCAGGCGCTTGGCACAACTGCGACCCGGCAGGGTTCCGTTTGTGATCGATTCGTCCTATCTGGTCTGCATTCTCGAGCAGCCTGAACTGGATGTCCGCATGAGCCTTGACCTCACCAACCGCATCGCGCTCGTCACCGGGGCTTCGCGCGGCATCGGCTATTTCATCGCCAAGCAGATGGCCGCCGCCGGCGCGCATGTCATTGCGGTCGCGCGCACAGTGGGCGGGCTGGAGGAACTGGACGACGAGATCAAGGCCGAGCGCGCCCGGACGGGCAAGGGCGAAGCGACGCTGGTGCCGCTCGACCTCGCGGACATGGAGGGTATCGACCGGCTAGGCGGGGCGATCCACGAGCGCTGGGGCAAGCTCGACATCCTGGTCGCCAATGCCGGCGTGCTCGGCGTCATCTCGCCGATCGGCCATGTCGAGGCGAAAACCTTCGAGAAGGTGATGACCGTCAATGTCACCTCGACCTGGCGGCTGATCCGCTCCGTCGATCCGTTGCTCAGGCTTTCCGATGCCGGGCGCGCCATCGTGCTTTCCTCCAACGCGGCGCATTCGGCGCGTGCCTTCTGGGGTCCCTACGCCGCCTCCAAGGCCGCGGTGGAAACGCTGACGCGCTCATGGGCGGCGGAAGCCGAGAACATACCGCTCAGGATCAATGCCGCTGATCCGGGCGCGACGCGCACCGGCATGCGCGCGCAAGCCATGCCGGGCGAGGACCCGGAGACGCTGCCGCATCCTTCGGAAGTCGCTGCCCGCATCGTGCCGATGGCCAGCCCTTCGCTGACCAGGACCGGCCAGATCTACCAGGCCAGGCACGACCGCTGGGTTTCCTACCGGCAGCCTGAATAGGCAGGCAGGGCTTGCAGGCAGCGACACCGCGATAGGCAGGCAGGGCAAACTTTGGTAGGATTGCCCGAAAGGCACCCAACGCGGAGAACGACGATGCGCAGATTGCTTCTCGCCACAGCAGCCACCGCCCTCCTTGCCCTGAGCGGCACCGCCTATTCGCAAGACACGACCACAAGCTTCTTCGTCACCAGCCAGGGTTCCGGCAAAGGGGCCGACCTCGGTGGCCTTGCCGGCGCCGATGCGCATTGCACAATGCTGGCGGAGGCGGCAGGCGTCACCGGCAAGAAATGGCATGCCTATCTTTCCACCAGCGATACCGATGCCCGCGACCGGATCGGTGCGGGACCGTGGTTCAACACCAAGGGCGAAAAGATCGCCGACGACGTCGCCTCGCTGCACTCCGACGCCAATAAGCTGACCAAGCAGACAGCGCTGAACGAAAAGGGCGAAGTCGTCAACGGTCGCGGCGATAAGCCGAACCGGCACGACATCCTGACCGGCTCCAAGCCGGACGGCACCCGCATTGCCGACCAGACCTGCGGCGACTGGACCATGAGCGGCGCGGAGGGTGTTGCCATGATGGGGCATTCCGACCGTACCGGGCTCGATGATTCGGCAGCGGCCAAGTCATGGAATTCCTCGCACGCATCGCGCGGCGGCTGCAGCCAGGAAGCCCTGAAAGGGACCGGCGGCGACGGCCTGTTCTATTGCTTCGCGGCAAAATAGCCAGATCGCCTCAGCCGCGCCCGGTTCGCGCCGGACAAGAACGGCTTCGGCGGGTTGTTTGATTTTCTGCGTCTTTTTCCTCGAAACCGGATTCCGGTTTCGAGGCCGATGCGGTAGGGTCATGGCCTGCTTCGATCCCCCCTTAAAGGAAGGCGAGATTTCATGTCATCGACGATAGCCCTGGTATGGTATTTGGTGGTCGCCGGGCCACAGGGCGGCATGGTCGTGCTGCCCAGCACTTTCGACACGCGCGACCAGTGCACGTCGGCCGTTGCCGAATACCAGAAGACGCCGCCCCCGGCCGGATGGACCGTCCAGTGCATTCCCAGCGCCTCGCCCTATGCCGACGACATGGATATGAACGACGGCGATTCGGTCCCGGTACCACCGGCACCGGCGCAGTAACGGCCCGTCAGCGGCGTCGCCTCGACCGGTCGCTGCCGGCATGCCGCGTTTCTCCTGACAGGAAGGTGTCAGGACCGGTCGTCTAGGCTTGGCAAAAGGATTGATGCCATGCCCGGCCCTTTCGACCTCAATGCCGAGCGCACTCTCGGCACCATCCTGGTGGCCTCGTCGGCCGCCGTTTTCGGCTTGGCCGGCGTGCTGACCAAGTCGATCCATGCCGATCCCCTGACGATCGTGTGCTGGCGAGGACTGGTCGGCGCGCTCTTCATCACGGCTTATGTGCTGTGGCGCCGCCGCCGCTCCGGGACGCGGTCGAGCCTGCGGCTTGGCTGGCGCGGCTGGCTGCTTGCGGTGGAAGGGGCATTGGCCAGCATCGCGTTCATCGCCGCCTTCAAGCTCACCTTCGTTGCCAATGTCGCGATCATCTACGCCACCGCGCCCTTTGTCGCCGCCCTGCTTGCCTTCGTGCTGTCCGGCGAGACCGTTCGCCTGCAAACGCTCGTGGCGGCGGCGGTTTCGCTTTGCGGCGTTTCGATCATGGTCTGGTCCGGCTTTGGCACGGGTTCGCTGGCCGGCGACGGGCTTGCGTTCCTGATGACGGTCGGCAGCGCGCTCTACATGATCATGGTGCGGGCCTTTCGCGACACGCCGGTGGTGTGGGCCGGTGCTGTATCGGCGTTCCTGCTGTTCTGCCTCGGCTGATTCGTCACTGATCCGCTCGCCGTATCGGCGCGCGACGCCGTGCTACTGGCGGCCTTTGGCGTATCCTTCGCGCTGGCTTCGATCTTATGGACCGAGGGCGCGAGGCTCATACCGGCGGCCGAAGCAGGCCTGCTCGGCGCGGCGGAAGTTCCCTGCGCCACCCTGTTCGCCTTCCTGTTCCTGGCCGAAATTCCGCCAGCCGCCAGCATGGCCGGCGGCGGCATCGTGCTTGCGGCGGTCTTTGTCCATGCCGGACGCGACTGGCTGGCGGCAAGGCAGCGGCCAATGGCGATGGTCGAGCATGCTCGGAAATAAAATGTGGCCCGGCGGAACCTTTCCGATGCGGCGGCGTTGATGCCATGACGGCCCCCTCCCAATCCCCCAAGCCACGGGCCGTCCTCCTCCAAGCCGGCCCGTGGCCGGCTTTTCTTTGCCTGGAGCATCAGACCGAAAATCGATTCCGATTTTCGGCGAGGTACGATAGGGTCGCCGCCGGATCCGGACAGACCCGCCTTGTGAATCGTTGGGTGAACCGTTGGGTGAACCTTTGGGAGTAGGACGGCATGATCCTGACATTCTCGCTGCTGGCCGGCATCGCGGCAAGCTGGCTGCTGATCGGCGTGATCGACAAGGTCCGGCTTGGACTGGGACTGACCCAGGCCCTGCTCTATGTGCCGTTCAAGCTCGCTTATCGCATGGACGATGCGGCAATCGCGGCCGCGCGGAAGGTAAAAGCGCCAGTCATCTACGTCATTGTGCATCAGTCGCGGCTGGAACCGGCCCTGATGCTCTCGCTTTTACCGGAAGACACGCTGCACATTCTCGACGAGGCTTCGGCGCGGTCGTCGTGGCTGGAGCCGTGGCGGGAACTCGCCCGAACCATCGCCTTCAACGCCGAGCATGTCTTCGTCAGCCGGCGGCTGGTGCGCGTGCTGAAAGGTAATGGGCGGCTTGCCGTCTATATGCCGGACATGGTCGATCCGGACGTCAAATCATTCCGCCTCTACCGAGCGGTCGCCCGCATAGCCATGCAGGCCGATGCGCAGATCGTGCCGATCTTCGTCGCCGGCGCCCGGCACCTGCCCGTCTCGCTGACGCCGGCCGAATACGCGCCGCGCCGCTGGTTCCCCCGGCTGTCGGTCAAGGCGCTGGAGCCGATGACGATCGGCGGGCTGGTCGCGCGCTCCGGCGAACAGACGATCGCGTCCAGCAATGCGCTGTTCGACCGGATCGCCGAAGTCCGCCTTGCCGCGACGGAACGGTCCTGATTCTAATCAGTCAGACGTTTTCTCGTCCACGTCCGGCGGCAGGATCGCCTCGCCCTCGCGCTTGGCCCGGCGGGAATAGGCGCGCACGCTGAACGGCAGGAACAAAAGGTAGACCGCGACCGACGCAGTCAGCGTGTACCACGGATAGCTCGCCAGAAGCAGGATGTAGAGGGCGACGGCGAGGATGAACACCAGCATCCTGTCGCCGGGAATCTTGATGCTCTTGCCCGAATAGACCGGCAGGCGGCTGACCAGCAGGAACGCAATCAGCACGGTAAAGCCGGTGCTGACGAAAGCCGTGGTCTTGGTCGGTTCCAAGCCCAGGAAAGAAAGGTACAGCGGCAGCATGACCAGCACCGCGCCGGCGGGCGCCGGCACGCCGACGAAATACTCCGCCTGCCATGCGGGTTGCTCGGTGTCCTCATCCAGCACGTTGAAGCGCGCCAGCCGCATGCCGCAGGCGATGGCGAACAGAAGCGTCGCGATCCAGCCCGGCGAACCGGCACGGTCGAGCAGGAAGGCGTAGAGTACCAGCGCGGGAGCAACGCCGAAATTGACGATGTCGGCCAGCGAATCCATCTGCGCGCCGAATTTGGACGTCGCCTTCAGCAATCGCGCCAGACGCCCGTCGACACCGTCGAGGAAGGCGGCCAGAAGCACCATCACCACCGCGGGCTCAAAGCGCCCCTCGAAGGCGAAACGGATGCCCGACAAGCCCGCACAGATCGCCAAGACGGTAATCAGGTTCGGGAACATCATGCGCAGCGGGATTTCGCGGATGCGCGGCCCGCCGGCCCCGTGCGGCTCGAATTTCTTGAACGAAGCCACCGGCCTGCCTTACGAAACGCGCACGAGGGGAGCCGCCCCGGCGCCGCCGAATTCGGCAATCACCGTTTCGCCGGCAACCGCCGTCTGGCCGACGGCAACGCGCGGCGTGGCGGTTTGGGGCAGGAAAACATCGACGCGGGAACCGAAGCGGATCAGGCCGAAGCGCTCACCGACGGCCAGCGTGCCGCCGGCCTCGGCCCAGCAGACGATACGGCGCGCGACGAGGCCGGCAATCTGCACCGCCGCAACCGTGCCGTTCGGGCTTTCGAGGACCAGGCCGTTGCGCTCGTTTTCGGCGCTCGCCTTGTCCAGTTCGGCATTGAGGAATTTTCCGGGCCGATGCTCGATCCGGGCGATGCGGCCGCGCACCGGCGCGCGGTTCACGTGGCAGGAAAAGACATTCATGAATACGGATATGCGCGTCATCTCGGCCGTGCCCAGGCCAAGCTCGCGCGGCGGCACGGCCGGGCCAACCGCTGACACCACGCCGTCTGCCGGACTGACCACCAGCCGGTCGTCGAGCGGCGTGACACGCTCGGGGTCGCGGAAAAAATAGGTGCACCAAGCCGTCAGGATGAGGCCGATCCAGAACAGGATCGATGAAAAATAGCCGAGAAACAGCGTTATGGCCGCAAAGGCTGCAATGAAGGGATAGCCTTGGCGATGGATCGGCACGAAGGCATTCTTGATCGTGTCGGCAAGCTGCATGGGGTTTGGCGGTTCCGTTTCGGTTGGCGTCTGTCTACCGGAAAGCACCCCCAGCCGCAACGCAACAATCCATTAGCAATTGTTCAGGAAAGCCCCAACCCTTATTCAGGAAAGTTCGGGGGTACGGCGGCGCACCACGACGCCGAATTCGTCGTTTTCCTGGGCAATACGCAGGCGCTCCTCCGCCTCGTTGGCTTCGCGCTGGCGATCCCACATGGAGGCATAGAGGCCCTTCTCGCGCAGCAGGGCGGCATGCGTGCCGCGCTCGGTAATCTGCCCGTCCTTCAGCACGATGATCTCGTCGGCGGAGATGACCGTGGAAAGCCGGTGCGCAATGACGATGGTGGTGCGCCCCTTGCTGACCAGGTCGAGCGCCGCCTGGATTTCCTGCTCGGTATGGCTGTCGAGCGCCGATGTCGCCTCGTCGAGAATGAGGATAGGCGGCGCCTTGAGAATGGTGCGGGCAATCGCCACGCGCTGCTTCTCGCCGCCGGAAAGTTTCAGGCCGCGCTCGCCGACCATCGAGCGATAGCCGTCCGGCAGCCGCTCGATGAACGGATCGATCTGGGCCAGCCGCGCCGCCTGGCGCACGTCGTCCTCGCTGGCGTCGACGCGGCCGTAGCGGATGTTGTAGGCAATGGTGTCGTTGAACAGCACGGTATCCTGCGGCACCATGCCGATGGCCGCGCGCAGGCTTTCCTGCGTCACGCCGCGCACGTCCTGCCCGTCGATCAGCACCGAGCCCTGCTGAACGTCATAGAAGCGGAACAAGAGCCGCGAAATCGTGGATTTTCCCGCTCCCGAGGGGCCGACGATGGCGACCGTCTTGCCGGCCGGCACCTCGAACGAGATGCCTTTCAGGATCTGCCGGTTCGGGTCATAGGCAAAATGCACGTCGCGGAACTCGACCCTGCCGGTGCTGACCGCCAGCGTTTTCGCATCCGGCCTGTCGACAACCTCCTGCGGCACGTCGAGCAGGTCGAACATCTGCTCGATGTCGGTCAGCCCCTGGCGGATTTCGCGGTAGATGAAACCGATGAAATTGAGCGGCACCGCAAGCTGCATCAACATGGCGTTGATGAAGACGAAATCGCCGACCGTCTGCGTGCCGCGCGACACTTCCAGCGCCGACATGCACATGGCAACCGTCATGCCCAGGCCGAAGATGACGCCCTGGCCGAAGTTCAGCCAGCCAAGCGAGGTCCAGATGCGCGTGGCGGCGCTCTCGTAGCGCGCCATCGAATGGTCGAAGCGCGCGGCCTCCATGCCTTCATTGTTGAAGTATTTGACCGTCTCGTAGTTCAGCAGCGAATCAATCGCCTTGGTGTTGGCGTCGGTGTCGCTGTCGTTCATGTCGCGGCGAATGCCGATGCGCCAGTCGCTCGCCTTGACCGTGAACCAGGTGTAGATCGCGACCGTCACCGCCACGACCATTACGTATTTCCAGCCATAGGAGTAGGCGAAGATACCAATCGTCAGCGCGAACTCCAGAATGGTCGGCGCGGTGCTGAGCATGATGAAGCGCACGATCGTCTCGATGCCCTTGGTGCCGCGCTCGATGATGCGCGACAGGCCTCCGGTGCGCCGCTCCAGGTGAAAACGCAGCGACAGTTCGTGCATGTGGACGAAGCTGCGGTAAGCAAGCTGGCGCACCGCATGTTGCCCGACGCGCGCGAACAGCGCATCGCGCATCTGGTTGAAGCCGAGCTGCGTGACCCGCAGGAAATTATAGGCCACGACCAGCGCGATCGGGGCCAGCAGGATTGCCGGCAGAGGCGGCGCTGTGCCCTCGCCCGCGAGCGCGTTCGTCGCCCATTTGAAGAAATACGGACCAGCGACCAGCACCAGCTTGGCGATGACCAGCAGCAACGTCGCCCAGGTGACGCGCCAGCGCAGGTCCGGCCGGTCGGCCGGATACATATATGGCCACAGGTTGCGCAGCGTTTTCATGGTCGAGCCGGACTCGGCGGAGACGATCTTTTCTGACACTTTTATTGTCGCCTTTATGTGGGTCGGCAGCAGGCGTTGACGAGTTCGGCCAAGCTGGCCGAAACGGCGGCGAGCGCCTGGCGGTCGACTTCGTAGCGCGAGCGCTGCCGGTCGGTGGCGAAACGGACAAGTCCGGCCTCGACCAGTATTTTCAGATGTTGTGAGACGGTGGACTGCGCCAGATCAAGCTGGTCGACCACGTCGCGGCAGCAGCAGGACTGGCTGGCCGACACATATCTCAGGATTTCGATGCGAGCCGGATGCGACAGCGCCGCAAGCCTGGCGGCGACCGCCCGGCTATCCGTTCCGCAGCGGTGTGCGCCGCCTTTGCTCTCGCCCATCTGCATCGTTCATCGTCGATAAACGATGGATGGGTTTTCCGCAAGCAGGAACCGAGGAAAACTATTGTGCGGGAACGGTCGTCGCCTGTTCCCCCAGCGCCTTCAAATCGGCCGAATCGCCTTCCTTCGACTTGTCGGGAACCGTGAACACCTGGCCCGGCCAGATCATGTCCGGGTCGCTGATCTGCTTCTGGTTGGCCAGATAGATCGTCGAATAGCGAATGCCGCGCCCATAGACCCGGCGCGAAATGCGCCACAGCGAATCGCCGCGCCGAATGATGACCGCGCCATCGGCATGCTGCAGCTTGGGCGCGGTGGTTTCCGGCACGGCGGCATCGGGGGTTTCGCCATCGGGGGTTTCGACAGCAGCCGGCGCGGTGACGGGTTCGGTGGCAGCGGGCTGGGGGGCGGCGGGCTGAGTGGCATCAGCCACCTTCTCGTCGGCTTGCGCAGGCTTGGCGGCGGCAGCTACCGCCGCGATGGTTTCGCCCGGCTCACGTTCGAACGGCACGGTGGCGCGGGCGGCTACCTTGACGCCATCCGCGTCCAACGCATCGACGCGCACCGTGTAATCGCCAACCGGAATGTCGCGGGTCGCCTCTACGAGAAAATGGCCGTCCGGCGAAGTCACCGCTTCGCCCAAAAGAATGTCGTTGGCGTAGGCGCGCACCTTGCGTCCTGCATCGGCAATACCGGCGATAAAAATCTTGCTGCCGTCGATCTCGACCGCTTCGACCGCGATTTTAGGGCCCGCCTCGGTTTTCGCCGGCGCTGCGACTGCGGTGGGAGCAGGAGCAGGCGTTTCAGTTGCAGTCGATGCCGGCGCTTCCGCTGGCGTTTCTGTCGGCTCGGGCGCGGCAGCCGGGGCGGATACGGCGGGCGTTTCCGCCTTCTGTTCCGGCTCCGGCACAGTCAGGAGTTCAGCCGGTTTGCCGGGTTCCTCGACCATCGCCAGAACCTGCCCGCCGACCTGTTCCGGCACCGAGACGACGGCCGTCTGCTCGGACGTGGCGACGACGTCGTCGGGTGCCGTGGAGCGCAGCACGATCTGGTAGTCGCCGGGCTTGAGCGGATCGTCGAGCACGATGGCGAATGTCCCGTCCGCGCCGGCCTTGGTGTTGCCGAGCACGACCGAGCCGTGAACGATCTCGACCTTGGAATTGGGTGCCGCCTTGCCGGCTATGACGACCGAGCCGTTGCCCTGCACCCGCACGACATCGAAGGTGGGCGCGACCACGCCCGCGGCAGCGGGAGAAGCGGGGGGAGCGGGGGGAGCGGCAGGCTTGGTATCGGGATTTTGCGGCGCCATGGCCGAGGGTGCCACCGGGGCTATGGCGTCGGCAGCAGGCGCGTCGCTAGCCGGAGCCCCGACGCGGCCGGCAGTACCGGATGCGGTTGCGGCGGGCGCCGGTTCGGTCGTCGCCACCGCGACCGGCGCGGGGACCGGCGCCGTCCGATCGAAGGCACCCGAGACATAGGCCGCCCCGCCCACGACGACAACGCCGCCCGCCGTGAACAGTAGAGCCCGTAGTGATGTAATCGCCATATTGCCTACCCCTAAGCCAGCAAACATGGGTCTAGCGGAGCAAATTTGACATTTGAATGCTAGCCTCCATCGAACGCCATTTCAAAATATCAAACTCAAAGCTCCACTAGGATCATAGACTTGCTAGTGGTTTCCCGGTTCAGACATTGCCTGAGAGCCTGCATCGTGCGGATGCAAATGTCTGAAATGAACCACTAGCCTGTTTTGCAGAAACCGACAAGAAAAAGCCCCGAAGGACTTGACCCGGGAAGTGGTCACTATACCCAATCGATTTCATGAACACGATTCGATCCGTCTGCGTCTATTGCGGCTCGTCCCCGGGCCGCAACGAGGCCTATCTCAATGCCGGACATGCGCTTGGCCGTTCCCTTGCCAAAGCCGGCCTTCGCCTGATTTATGGTGGCGGCACAAGGGGTATCATGGGCGCCGTCTGCGAGGGCGCGCTGCAGGCAGGCGGCACCGTCACCGGCATCATCCCGCGCTTCCTGATGAACAAGGAGGCCACAGAAACCGCGCTTGGCCGCTTGAGCGAACTGGTGGTCACCGAGAACATGCACGAGCGCAAGCACATCATGTTCGACAAATCCGACGCCTTTGTGGCGTTGCCGGGCGGCATCGGCACGGTCGAGGAAATCGTCGAGATCATGACCTGGGCGCAACTGGGCCATCACCGCAAGCCGATGGTGTTCGGCAACGTCAACGGCTTCTGGGACCCCATGCTGGCGCTGATGGAACATATGACCGCCGAAGGCTTCATCCATACGGCGCATCGCGTGCAACCGCTTGTCGTCAACGACCCGGAAGCCATCGTCGCCGCCATCCTGACGGCAGCGGCCCAGAACGGCATCCCCGCCGGCGGCAACGAAGCAGTCGTCGACAAGCTGTGATTCGGTGCCGGCTCTGATTCAGCGCTGGCGCGAGGCCGAAAACATCGACCAGGAATAGAGCGCCAGCGCCAGCCAGATCAGCACGAAAGCAACAGCGGTCTCGGAAGAGAACGGTTCGCGGAAAACGAAGACCGCAACGATGAAGATCATGGTCGGCGCGATGTATTGCATGATGCCGATGGTCGAAAGCTTGAGCAGCTTGGCGCCGTTGGCGTAGAAGATCAGCGGGATCGCCGTTACCAGGCCGGCCGCCATCAAAAGCCAGATATCGGACTGGCTGCCGAAATGGCCGACGCCTGCCGCCTGCAGCCACGCCACATAGGCCAGCGCGGGTACGGCCAGGATCAGCACTTCGAGGAAGAATCCCTGCGCCGGGCCGATCGGCAGGGTCTTCTTGAACAAGGCGTAAAAACCCCACGAAACCGCCAGCGCAATCGACACCCATGGCAGGCCGCCATTTTCCCAGGTCAGCAGGAGGACGGCCACAACCGCCAGCGCGATAGCGGCGATCTGCGCGCGATTGAGCTTTTCGCCCAGAATCACCGCGCCGAGAAACACGCTGAACAGCGGATTGATGTAGTAGCCCAGCGCCGTTTCGAGAGCCCTGTCGGCGGCAATTGCCCAGACATAGACGCACCAGTTGATGGTTATCAGGCTGGCGGTCAGCGCGCCCATCATCATGGTTCGCGGGCTGCGCAGCGCGCGCTTTATGTCGTCGGTACGGCCAAGCCAGACCAGCAGCGCGCCGGCAATCGGCAACGACCAGATCACGCGGTGCGCCACCACTTCAATTGCAGGGATATGCGCGACCGCCTTCATGTAAAAAGGCAGGAAGCCCCACAAAAGATAGGCCGCCAACGCATAGAGAAAACCACGCTGCGCGGCTTTCTCGGCTTCTGGCCCGGATTCGGGCGTCGTTTCGATGCTCATTGCGCCCATATGGAGTGAATACGCCCGCCGCACCATAGCAAACTGCTGATGGTCAATGGACTTTTGCTGATGGTTCAACAGGGCGGCGGCCCCTCGCCCCGCTATTCCGCCGCGACCAGTCCCGCCAACTCCCGGTTTTTCATCAGCTTGTAGACGATCGAATCCATCAGCGCCCGGAAGGAGGCGTCGATGATGTTGTCCGAGACGCCGACCGTCCACCAGCGCGCGCCGGTGCCGTCGAAGGATTCGATCAAGACGCGGGTGACCGCCTCGGTGCCGCCGTTGAGGATGCGCACCTTGTAGTCGGCGAGTTCAAGGTCGGCGATCTCGTCCTGGTACTTGCCCAGATCCTTGCGCAGCGCGATATCAAGCGCGTTGACCGGCCCGTGCCCCTCGGCCACGGACATTTTCTCCTCGCCGTCCACCTCGATCCGGACGACCGCTTCCGACACCGTCTTCAGATCGCCATTGGCGTCGAAGCGGCGCTCGATCATGCAGCGAAAGCTCGTCACCGTGAAAAATTCCGGCAGGCCATGCAGCGTCTTTCGCGCCAGCAGTTCGAAACTGGCGTCGGCGCCCTCATAGGCGTAGCCCTCGGCCTCGCGCTCCTTGACCACGGCGATCAGCGCGTCAAGCCGACTGTCGTTGCGGGGCACGTCGATGCCGCGCCGTTTCAGTTCGGCGAGGAAATTGGCCTTGCCGCCCTGGTCCGACACCATGACACGGCGGCGGTTGCCGACCGCGTCCGGCGCAACGTGCTCGTAGGTGGCGGGGTCCTTGGCCAGGGCGGACGCATGGATGCCGGCCTTGGTAGCGAAGGCCGACTGGCCGACATAGGGCGACTGCGCCGCCGGCGCACGGTTCAGCAATTCGTCGAAGGAGCGCGACAGGCGCGAAAGCCCGGTCAAGGATTCGGGCGAAATGCCGGTTTCGAACCGCTCGGCAAAGGCCGGCTTCAGCACCAGCGTCGGGATTATGGTGACGAGATTGGCATTGCCGCAGCGCTCGCCGATGCCGTTCAGCGTGCCCTGGATCTGGCGCACGCCGGCCTCGACCGCCGCCAGCGAATTGGCCACCGCCTGGCCGGTATCGTCATGGGCGTGGATGCCGAGGTTTTCGCCCGGAATGCCGGCCGCTACCACCTTTTCCACGATGGCGCGCACCTCCGACGGCTGTGTGCCGCCATTGGTGTCGCACAGCACGACCCAGCGCGCGCCGGCTTCGTAAGCCGCCTTGGCGCAGGCCAGCGCATAGGCGGGGTTGGCCTTGAAGCCGTCGAAAAAATGCTCGCAGTCGACCATCGCCTCCTTGCCCGCGTCGCGCGCGGCAGCGACGGAGGCGCGGATGGCGTCGAGGTTTTCCTCATTGGTACAGCCGAGCGCCACACGCACATGATAGTCCCAGCTTTTGGCGACGAAGCAGATCGCGTCCGACTGCGCTTGCACGAGCACGGCAAGACCGGGATCGTTCGAGGCTGAAACCCCTGCCCGCTTGGTCATGCCGAAGGCGACGAATTTTGCCTTCGCCGTGCGTTTTTGGGTGAAAAACTCGGTATCGGTCGGGTTCGCGCCCGGATAACCGCCCTCGACATAATCGATGCCGAACTGGTCAAGCATCCTGGCGATGGCGATCTTGTCCTCGACCGAAAAATCAACTCCCGGCGTCTGCTGACCATCGCGCAAGGTGGTGTCGAAGAGGGTGATGCGTTCGCGCATCACAGCTTCCCCGCGAACCTGTCCGTGGCGCGGATCAACTGATCCAGTATGCCCGGCTCCGAATAGGCGTGGCCGGCTCCCTCGATCAGGTGAAAATCCGCCTTTGGCCAAGCCTTGTGCAGCGCCCAGGCATAATGCGCGGGGCACGGCATATCGTAGCGGCCATGGACGATGACGCCCGGAATGTCCTTCAGCCTGCCGGCGTCGCGCAGCAACTGGCCTTCCTCCAGCCAACCGGCATGGACGAAATAGTGATTCTCGATGCGGGCAAAGGCGATGGCATAGTCTTCCTGGCCGAACGGATCGCTGGTTTCCGGCTCCGGCAGCAGCGTGATGGTCTGGCCTTCCCAGTTGCTCCATGCAAGGGCCGCCTCGACCTGCTTGGCGCGGTCATCGCCGACCAGAAGCTTGCGGTAAGCGGCCATCATGTCGCCGCGCTCGGCCTGCGGGATCGGGGCCAGGAACCGCTCCCACTTGTCGGGGAACATCTGCGAGACGCCGAACTGGTAGTACCATTCGAGTTCCGCGCGGGTGAGCGTGTAGATGCCGCGCACCACCAGTTCGCTGACGCGCTCGGGGTGCGTTTCAGAGTAAGCCAGCGCCAGCGTCGAACCCCAGGAACCGCCGAACACCAACCATTTGTCGAAGCCGGCCATTTCGCGCAGGCGCTCGATGTCGGCAACCAGATGCCATGTCGTATTGGCGTCCAGCGAAGCGTTGGGCGTCGATTTTCCGCAGCCGCGCTGGTCGAACAGGATGAGGTCGTAGAGCTTTGGATCGAACTGACGCCGCTGCTTCGGCGAAATGCCGCCGCCCGGTCCGCCGTGCAGGAAGACCGCCGGCTTGGCCCCCTTGGTGCCGCAGCGCTCCCAATAGATGGTGTGGCCGTCGCCGACCTCCAGCATGCCCGAATCGAACGGCTCGATCTCGGGGTAAAGCGTGCGCAATTCACTCATCGTCATTGTTCCTCACCGGCCATTCGGCCGTGTCATGGTCGGGATGCTGATAGGAAACCAGTCCTGCCAGGAACGGGGCGGC
The DNA here is from genome assembly GCF_054489405.1 of Mesorhizobium sp. A623. Taxonomy (NCBI): domain Bacteria; kingdom Pseudomonadati; phylum Pseudomonadota; class Alphaproteobacteria; order Hyphomicrobiales; family Phyllobacteriaceae; genus Mesorhizobium; species Mesorhizobium sp. A623. The sequence goes on along the minus strand of NZ_JBTMXB010000009.1, from coordinate 11,590 downwards.
CGCGCTGTCGGCCATGGTGTCCTCGCCCGGCAATTTCGAAATGAAGTCTACGTAAGGAAGCTTGGCTTCGGTGCCCCACTGGATGGTCGGTGCAATCGCTTCCGGCTCGTCGAAGGCGGCAATGGCGAGCGCTATGCCGTCCGGCGCTTCATAGGTCAGCGGCGTTCCGCACTCGCCACAAAAGCCACGCTGCGCGAAATTGGATGACTGGAATTTTTTCGGGGCGCCCCGCGTCCATTCGAGCCTTGCCTCGCCCACCGACACCAACGGCAGATAGAAATTGCCGGCCGCCTTCTGGCACATGCGGCAATGGCACACGGACGCGTCGCCCAGCGCGCCCTCGACGCGAAACCGCACCGCGCCGCATTGGCAGCCGCCGGTGTAGACGGGGCGATTGTCGAGGCTCATCACGGCTCACCCAGCCGCATGACAGACGGCTTCGACATTGTTGCCGTCGGGATCGAAAACAAACGCCGCGTAGTAGTCCGGATGATAGTGAGAGCGCAGGCCCGGCGCGCCATTGTCCTTGCCGCCGGCGGCGATTGCAGCCGCATGGAAGGCGTCGACCTCGGCGCGGCTGTGCGCAGTGAAAGCGACGTGCTGATGATCCTTCTGACGCTGCCCTTCGCTGATCCAGAATGTCGGGCGGTCGCGGCCATAGCCGCCGACCTTGACGCTATCGGTGTATTCGGGTGGCACCATCATCAAAAGCGAGGCACCAAGCGGCGCCATGGCCCGATCGTAGAACTCCTTGGAGACATCGAAATCCGAAACGGTAATGCCGAGATGGTCGATCATCTTTTTACCTCCCAGGTGGTGATGCGTTCGCCGGTGGTGGGGTCCTTGCCGTCCTTCAACTGGATGCCCTGCACCAGAAGTTCGTCGCGGACGCGGTCAGCCTCGGCCCAGTTTTTGGCAGCGATGAAAGCCAGGCGATCGGCAATCGCGTTGGCTATGGCCGTGTTGTCGACTGCGGTGGCGGCGACATCGAAACCAAGAAACGCCAATGCCGTCTTCAGCGACGAGGCCGCTTCGTGGCCCTCGGCCGAATCGGCCGCGAGTTGCGAAAGTACCTGGAAGGCCGAATAGGTGGCCAGATCGTCGGAAAGTGCCGTGACGATCTCGGCGGGCAACTCTTTCGAAGCAGAGGCAGCCAGATCGGCGGCGCGCTTCCATTTGCGCAGGGTGTTCTCCGCCTCTTCCAGTTTGCGCACCGAAAAATCGATCGGCTCGCGGTAGTGCGTCATCAGCATCGCCAGCCGCAGCACTTCGCCCGGCCATTTGCGGCCGCCAAACGTGTCCGTCTCCAGCAACTCGTTGATCGAGAAGAAATTCCCCTCGCTCTTGGACATCTTCCTGCCTTCGACCTGCAGGAAGCCGTTGTGCATCCACACATTGGCCATGGCGTGCGTGCCGTGGGCGCAGCGGGACTGGGCGATCTCGTTTTCGTGGTGGGGGAAGATCAGGTCGAGGCCGCCGCCATGGATGTCGAACACCTCGCCGAGATAGGCCGCCGACATGGCCGAGCATTCGATATGCCAGCCGGGGCGGCCCCTGCCCCATGGCGAATCCCAGCCCGGCTCTTCCGGTGAGGAAAGTTTCCAGAGAACGAAGTCGCCGGGGCTCTTCTTGTGCGCGTCGACCGCGACGCGCGCGCCGGCCTGCTGCTCGTCCAGGTTGCGCTTCGACAATTGGCCGTAGTCGGCCATGGAGGCCGTGTCGAACAGGACTTCGCCTTGCGCAACATAGGCATGGCCGCGCTGGATGAGAGATTGAATCAACGTGATCATGTCGGCCTTGCCGTCGGCGCGGGGCTGCACGAACTCGGTGGCGCGCGGCTCGAAAGTGGGCGCCAAGCAGCCAAGGGCTGCCACGTCCTTGTGGAACTGGTCGGCGGTCTTTTCCGTCACCCGCCTTATCGCCTCGTTCAGCGACAGTTTTCCAGACGAAATCTCAGGTCCAAAATCGCGCAGCGCACGCGCGTTGATCTTGTCGTCCACGTCGGTGATGTTGCGGACATAGGTGACGTGATCCGCGCCATAGAGATGGCGCAGCAGCCGAAACAGCACGTCGAAGACGATAACGGGCCGCGCATTGCCGATATGGGCGAAGTCGTAGACGGTCGGGCCGCAGACATACATGCGCACGTTTTGGCCGTCGATGGGGACAAAATCCTCCTTCGACCGCGTCAGCGTATTAGTGAGGCGCAAGCCTTTCGATCCCTCAGACATTCGTTCCCTTCCGGTCCGTTTTTACCGCGCAAACGCGCAAGCCTGTCGCCAGCCTGCTGGCCGGGGCGTTTGTCCACTCTGAAAGAAAGATGAGGCGAAAACGTCCGGACCAGCGCCAAGCGCTAGCCAATAATCGAAATGCCACAAATGGCGAAAGACGTTTTCATGGCTCGCTTTATCGCCGCCGCCCGTGTTGCAGTCAAGCCGCATGTTTGCCCGAAAAGCGGCCGGGGCCGGCTGGAAAACGCGGCTTGAAAGATTTTATTAAACATGTCGGCACAGTCATGGGGCAGTTATTGCCAAGGTGAATGAAAAATCACGATTTGGCCGGATTCGATACCCATATAAGTTTCTTCACCGCCTGACTGATTTAAGGGAAGAGAAAAATGCCCCGCAGCAAGAAAGAGCCTCCAAGCGCCAAGCAAACGATGCTTGCCAGCCAATACCGCGCCATCGGCCCGGCAGCCATCGCCGCCGCCCTGCTTCACACGACCAAGAAGAAGAAAGTCGCGCAGAAATTCATTGTAGCGCGCGCCGCCTGATTTTTCTGCCAGCACGTTGCGCCGCATCGAGAATGATCGTTCGGCCCGCACGCGTGCCTAGAACAAGCTCATCTGGCTGTCGTCCTGCTGCCCGCGCTTGGGCTTTTCCGGCTCCGGGCCGTCGACAGCGACAAACCGCTCCTGAAGCTCCGGTCCGGTGTTGGCCACCCTGTTGACCAAGTCGGCCACAGGCACCGCCTCGAAGAAACCCTCGTCGGCCGGGCGCAGCAGGTCCGCGACATCGCGCGGTTCCTGCGTGCGGCAATCCAGCCAGCGAGAAAAATGTTCGGGCGCGATCACCACCGGCATGCGCAGGTGAATGTGAGCGATGTCGGCGCTGGCGCTGGTCGTCAAAAGCGCACCGGTGTCGATCTCGGAGCCACCCGGCTCGGCATAGGTTTCCATCAGCGCGGCGAAGGCGACCAGCCCGCCCTGCTTCGGCCTGATCCAATAGGGCTGGCCCTTGCCGCCGCATGTCTTGCGCCACTCGTAAAAGCCCGAAGCCGGCACCAAGGCGCGGCGATGGCGCATGGCGGTGCGAAAGGACGCCTTTTCCGCCGCGCCTTCCGCGCGCGCATTGATGAGCAGCGGAAAGTTCTTGGTGTCCTTCACCCAGGTCGGAATGAAACCCCAGCGCACCAGCATCGCCTGCCGATCCGGCAGGTTCGACCCGGGCGCGCGCGGCTCGGAGGCAATCGCCAGCAGGATCGGCTGCGTCGGCGCGATGTTGTAGCGAGCCGGAAAGGCTTCCAGTTCACCAAGGCCCAGAAAGGTGGCGGTCTGGTCAGGCGTCGCGGTCAGGGCAAAGCGTCCGCACATGGGTTTTCGTCTTTCAATTCCTGTATGCGCTGAAAGTGGCGGTGGAACGCCGCGACCGCAACCGGTAAAACTGCCCGGCAATAGGCCGTCCACAATGAACGCGGGAGTTGGCATGAGCGAAGCGCGAAAGACGCTGCCGGCGGTTTCCGTCGCCCTGGTGCGTGGCGACCGCGTGCTGCTGGTCCGGCGCGCCCGTGCCCCGTCGCAGGGGTTTTATGCATTTCCGGGCGGCAAGGTCGAGGCCGGCGAAACGCTGGAGAACGCGGCGCGACGCGAATTGCGGGAAGAGACGGGGCTTGAAGCGGACGACCTTCGGTCCCTGCGGGAAATCTTCATCGAGGGCAGCAGCGAAAGCCATCCGGTGGATTATCGGCTCACCGTCTTCGGTGCGGCCCATACGGGTGGCGACGCGGTCGCCGCCGACGATGCCGAGACGGCCGCTTTCTACACGCTGGCCGAGATGGCGGCGCTGCCGCTGGCCGGTTCGGTCTTTACCATCGCGCAGGAATTGCTCGGTGCGGCGTAAGTTGGCTGGCCATAAGTCCGCAAACCGCCTTGCAGGCGCCAAAATGTTTGCGCACAAAGCCTTATGAACCGCGCCGCCCTGTTTTTCGCCGCATGCCTGACCGCCAGCACGGCTTTTTCCGCGCGACCGACTTTCGCGGCGGAAGCTCCGTTCGAGCCCGGCCTGATGCGGCTGGCGGAAATCCTGGGATCGCTGCACTTTCTGCGCAACCTGTGCGGCGAAAGCGGCGACCAGTGGCGCGGTGAAATGGAAAAGCTGCTCGAATCGGAAAAGCCCGACCCCGAGCGGCGCGCCCGCTTCATCGCCCGCTTCAATCGCGGCTATCGCTCGCCTGCCGAAACCTACACAAAGTGCACCGCTTCGGCGCGCGAGGCGATCGACCGCTACATGAAGGAAGGCGGCGACCTCACGCGCGACATCGCTTCACGCTACGGCAATTGAAGCCGATACGGTTTCGCCCACAAACATCGCTCGCATCGATCGATTGTGGCGCATTGGCCACAGACCCTAATCAAACACTAACGCGCGCTGCGGCAATTAACTCAAAACTTAGTTTTGCATGTCGGTGAGCCGACGAATGCACTACCATGCACGTGACTCGGCAACGCAGCTTGCGTGATTTGCTCCGTGCAGGCCACAAAAGCGACGCAACTAGAGCGGCTTAATCAGGGGCTGTAGTTGGGCAACCGAAGGGATAGATCAGGCCGTGCCCGCTTTCGCGGACCGCTGCCTGAAAGGGTGGAAGTCGTATCATGGAACATGCCGTCACCGACATCGATGCCCTCGTCAGGGAAGAAAAACGCCTGACGGCCGTCGAAAGCCACAACGAGGCCTGGGCGGAAGGCCTTTCGGCCGGTATCGAGCCGGAAATCATCGCCGAGGCAGCGCTGGAAACCGCCTTCGTGGAAATGCTCCGCGCCAGCGGCGAGACCGCAGCGCTCGCCCTGCTCGAGCGCATGCGCGAGAAAGTCATAGCCGGCGCGTTCGAGCCGGAAATGCTGCGCCATTAGAGCGCCGTGCGTCCAATTGGACGCTCCAGCACTTTGATCGAGCACCGGACTGATCCGAAAGCCGATTCCACTTTTCGGTTGGATTCTCTCTAAGCGCGATGCCTGCCTCCGTGCAGATCGGATGCAGGGCCGCTTTCCCGGTTCTTTGACGGCAGCGCAGGGTTTGTGCATCATGCGTCAGCGACGGAGTGAAACGGGCAGTGATTTTTTCAATTTCTGGTGAAGGGCGCGGCCTCGCGCTATGCTTGGGACTGGCGGCCTTGGGCGCAATGCCGCTGGTGCCGTTGCTTAGCGCAACACCCGCCTTTGCGCTCAGCGAAATCAAGCGGGAAGAGCTCCCCGCGCCTGCGGCGCCCGTGGACGAAGATGCCCCGGACGGCAAAAACGTTCCGATGCCGGACCCCGTCGGCACCACGCCGCCGGCGGCAAGCCAGCCAGCCTCCCCCGAAGATCAGCAGCCTTCGCAGCAGGTCGATCCGAATGCGCCCGCCGAAGATGGCGTCGACACGCGCCCGAATGTCGAACCGAACGCGCCGTTGCCTGAGGTCATCTACGATCTCGGCAAATTGCCGGAACCGGTGCGGCGCATGCACGACCTGATCGTGGAAGCCTGCAAGAGCGGCGATATCGAAAAGCTGCGCCCGCTGGTCGGCTCGGGCGAGACCATGACGCAATTGTCGCTGACCGACATTGACGGCGACGCCATCGCCTTCCTGAAGAGCCTGTCGGGCGATACGGAAGGACAGGAAATCCTGGCCATCATGGAGGAAGTGCTGAATGCCGGCTTCGTCCATCTGGACGCCGGAACACCGCAGGAACTCTATGTCTGGCCCTATTTCTTCGCGCTGCCGCTCGACAAGCTCGATGCCCGCCAGCGGGTCGAACTGTTCAAGATCGTCACCGCCGGCGACTACGACGACATGAAGCAGTTCGGCGCCTACATCTTCTACCGCGTCGGCATCACGCCGCAGGGCAAGTGGGCGTTCTTCGTCGCGGGCGATTGACCGACAGCCATGGGCAATCGGCACGCATGGCGGGTGACATCCGGCCTTGCCGGCTCTTAACCAATATTTTGTGTTGGCGCGTCACAATGGATCGGTAAACGCCGAGACCAGACGCTCATGAACGTGCAAAAGCAGATCCTCAATACCGCGCACAACGCCGTGGTATTTCAGCGCCGCATCCGTGTTCTTGCCGACCACATCGCCAACAGCCTCGACGACCATGGCAGCGTGCTGGACGTCGGCTGTGGCGACGGCTCGATCGCGGTGGCGGTAATGGACCGGAAGCCCGGCCTCTCCTTTCAAGGCATCGACGTGATGCTGCGTCCCCATGTGGCCATCCCGGCGCAAGCCTATGACGGCGTAACCATCCCCTTCGAAGACAAGAGTTTCGACTGGGTGACGATCGTCGATGTGTTGCATCACACCGATGACCCCGCCGCTGTTCTTGGCGAGTGCGTGCGGGTCGCGCGGCGCGGCGTCATCATCAAGGACCATCTGCGCGAAGGGCTTGCCGCACAATCGACGCTGCGCGCCATGGATTGGGTCGGCAATCGCGGCCACGACGTGCGGCTACCCTACAACTATCTGTCGAAGGCCGAATGGGGCGGTATTTTCAACCGGCTCGAGGTACAGGCAGATCAGTGGAACGAAGACCTGAACCTCTACGCGATACCCTTCACCTATCTGTTCGACCGCAGCTTGCACTTCGTTGCGGCGGTATCGCCCAGAAACTGATCCCGTATCAAGACAAAGGCAGCGCCTCGGAAAACTCCACCGCCCTGCCCTGCGACGGCGCGACGATCTCGCCTTCCCACATCACCCGCCGGCCCCTGATGACGGTGCCGACCGGCCAGCCGGTCACCTGCCTGCCGTCATAGGGCGTCCAGCCGGCTTTCGCCCCTTGCTGCGCATTGGTGATGGTTTCGGTGCGCTTCAAATCGACGATGGTGAAATCGGCATCGTAGCCGGCGGCGATGCGACCCTTGCGCGCGATGCCGTAGATGCGCTGCGGGCCGTGGCTGGAGAGATCGACGAAACGCTCCAGCGTCAACCTGCCGGCATTCACATGGTCGAGCATGATCGGCACCAGCGTCTGCACGCCGGTCATGCCGGACGGCGAGGCAGGGTAGGTCTTCTGCTTCTCCTCCAGCGTGTGCGGCGCGTGGTCGGAGCCGAGCACATCGATGACGCCTTGCGCGACGCCATGCCAGACGCCATCGCGATGGCGGGACGCCCGCACCGGCGGATTCATCTGTATCAAATTGCCAAGCCGCGCATAATCGTCGGCCGACAGCGTCAGATGGTGCGGCGTCGCCTCGCAGGTAGCGACATCCTTGTGATGCTCCAGGAAGGCAATCTCCTCGGCGGTCGAGATATGCAGCACATGGATGCGCGCGCGTGTCCGCCGGGCAATGCGCACCAGACGCTCGGTGCAGCGAAGGGCTGTGACCTCGTCGCGCCAAACCGGATGCGAGGACGGATCGCCTTCGATACGCTCGCCTAGGCGCTCGCGCAGCCGAAACTCGTCCTCCGAGTGGAAGGCGGCGCGGCGGCGCGTGTTGCGCAGGATCGAGGCGACGCCCTCGTCGTCCTCGACCAGCAGATCGCCGGTGGAAGAGCCCATGAATACCTTGATGCCCGCCGCACCCGGCAGGCGCTCCAGTTCGCCGACCTCGCCGGCATTTTCGCGGGTGCCGCCGACCCAGAAGGCGAAATCGCAATGCATGCGGTTCGTCGCGCGGGAAATCTTGTCGGCAAGGGCTGCCTCGCTGGTGGTCAGCGGCTTGGTGTTGGGCATTTCGAAAACGGCAGTGACGCCGCCGAGCACGGCGGCGCGCGATCCGGTCTCAAGGTCTTCCTTGTGTTCCAGGCCCGGCTCGCGGAAATGCACCTGGCTGTCGATGACGCCGGGCAGGATGTGCAGGCCGCTGCAATCGACCGTCTCGCCGGCGGAAGCCTGGCCGAGATCGCCGATGGCGGCGATGCGGCCGTTCCGTACGCCGATGTCGCGCGCGCCCCTTCCATCGTGGTTGACTACCGTGCCGCCTGTCAGGATGAGGTCGTAGGTTGCTGCCATGTCTGTCATCACCCTTGCCGTCGAAGTGCCTGCGGCTTACGTAATGGCCAGCCATTTTGCAAGTTCAGGTTCATTTTCCGCTATGCCCATCGCCCGCCTCACGTACCGCGCCCTTATCTCCGTATCCGGCCCGGATGCCGAGCATTTCCTGCAAAACATCCTGACCGTCGACCTCGACCAGCTTGCCCAGGGACAAGCCAAACCGGGCGCGCTACTGACGCCGCAAGGCAAGATATTGTTCGATTTTCTCGTCTCGCGCGATGGTGAAAATGCGTTCCGGCTGGAATGCCGTGCCGACATTGCCGACGATTTCATGCGGCGGCTGATGCTTTACCGCCTGCGCGCTAAGGTCGAACTTGCCAAGCAGGATCAAGCGGTTGTGGGCGTTGCATGGGGTAATGATTCATCTGCCTCAGGCTTTGAATCAACTGCTGTGACGGATATGCGCTTCCCTGAAGGCATCGTCACCCGTTTCCATGGTGTGGAATCCGGCGATGGCGATGCCGCCGCATGGCACGCTTTCCGCATCGCGCATGGCATTGCCGAAAGCGGGGCCGACTATGCGCTTGGCGACGCCTTTCCGCATGACGTGCTGCTCGACCAGACCGGCGGCATCGGTTTCAAGAAGGGCTGTTATGTCGGCCAGGAGGTGGTGTCACGCATGCAGCATCGGGGCACGGCCAGACGGCGAGTGCTGATCGTCTCGACCGACGCACCCCTGCCCGCCCCCGGCAGCGAAATTACCGCGGCGGGCAAGACGCTCGGCACGCTCGGCTCGGTGGCAGACAGGCAGGGCCTGGCCATTATGCGCATCGACCGGGTGAAAGACGCGCTCGATGCCGGCCAGGAGATCACGGCCGGCGCCATACCGGTGACGCTGGCGATCCCCGAATGGGCGACCTTCACCTTCCCGCAACAGGCCGGCGCGGAGGAGGCCTGATGGCTGCCGACCGCGTCGGCGCGCCGGCGCGCGCATGGCAGCGCATGCTGTCGGGACGCCGGCTCGACCTGCTCGACCCCTCGCCGCTCGACATCGAAATCAGCGACATCGCGCATGGGCTGGCACGTGTCGCACGCTGGAACGGCCAGACGCGCGGCGACCACGCCTTTTCCGTCGCGCAGCACTCGCTGCTGGTCGAGGCGCTGTTTTGCACCGTCATGCCCGACGCCTCCCCCGATGCGCGGCTGGCGGCGCTGCTGCACGACGCGCCGGAATATGTCATCGGCGACATGATCTCACCGTTCAAAGCGGTGATGGGCGGCAGCTACAGGGATTGCGAGGGGCGGCTGCAACGCGCCATCCATCTGCGCTTCTCGCTGCCGGCCGAACTGCCCGACGGGCTGAAGAAGGCCATCAAGCGCGCCGACCAGATCGCCGCCTATTTCGAGGCAACGCAGCTTGCCGGCTTTTCGGTCGCCGAGGCGACGGAGTTCTTCGGGCGGCCGCGCGGCTTTTCAGCCGACCGTTTCGATCTCGCCGCCCAGTCGGTGGTTTGCGCGCAGGATGAATTCCTCACGCGGTTCGCAGCCCTCGAAGGCGAACGCCGTGAAAGGCAACCGGACGCCAGTGCTGCTTCCCTGGGATAATTCCGGCTCTTCGACGACGTAAATCAGATATCCATGATTTCGGGGATTCTTCTGTTGGACAATTCCCCGACTATCCGTTCCACCTGCTCTCTTCTTACCGATTTTAAAGAGAACATGGCCCTGTCGAAAATGTTTCTCTTTCGATAATCCTTGTCTTCCGAGAAACCGAACCGCTCCAGCATTCGCCGCCCTTCCTCGCTCCACGCCGAGGAATAGAAATCAAGTCCGTCTTCGGGGAAATCCTGATACTTCAACAGCGCCCGCAATGCGGCGGAAACGATCATGTAGATCTCCGAGCGATATTGATTCTCGCGGCGCGCAACGCTGCAGAATTCGAAATGAACGACCGTCGCGACATAGACAATTTTGGCTGATCGTGCGGCCGGATCCGGTGAGACGGACTGAGCGTGTAGTTCGTCGAAGGTTCGATCGCCCTTCAGGTAGGCGTCAAAATCACCAGGACGGAAGAAGTAAAAATCGAGAAAACCGAGGATATTGTCGCCTGATTTCAGGATCACCATGGAATACGGGTCGCTTCTCCATGCCTTCATGTCTTCCAGGGGGTCGATTGCCGCCGCGCCAAATATCTTTTGGCAGTTCGCAATCACCTTGCTCACATCGTTATAATTTTCCTCGTTTGCCACATTGTGCGGCACGAACATCCTGTACCCAGCTCCTCGGCTTATGGTTTCCGGCGGAAATACATCTATCTCCCGGCGAAAATGGAATAACAGCAGCAACAGGAACGCCAACAGCGTAAACGGTATTACGACGTATCCGAAGCTATCGGTAATATCGTGCAGGGTTCTGCTTATGCCGTATGCAGCGAAGGCCAAGGTGAACAACAGCAACGGATTTTCGACCAGCCTGCCGATTTGCAACTCTACGTGCCTGCGCAGAATTCTGGATCCGCCCCTGAACATCGCATAGTCCCTTTCCGAGGACTATCTTCAAGGAATCCCTTTTGTGTCAATTACTCACAAAGGTGCCGCTTCTTCCGGCTATGACCTGAGACCCGTGTTTCCTCCAGCCTATTGGAGAATCCGGAGATTGATTTGTGGCGTCATGCGGCCTGCTTTTCCAGCGCCATTTTCATGGCAAATTCGATGGGCGTAGTATCCCCCAGCGATGAGTGCGGTCTTTGTCGGTTGTAATCCTCCTTCCATGCAGTGATCTGAGTTCGGGCCTCGGTGAGGCTTGAGAACAGAGTTTCGTTGAGACACTCGTCCCTGAAGCTGCCATTGAAGCTTTCCACGAAGCCGTTCTGCATCGGTTTGCCTGGTGCGATATAATGCCATTCAATGCCGGTGTCCTGGCACCACTTCAGGATGGCCATACTTGTCAGTTCGCTGCCGTTATCGCTGACAATCATGCTTGGCCTGCCTCGCCGCACGATCAAAGCATCCAACTCCCTGGCGACACGCAGGCCTGACAAAGACGTGTCTGCCACCAGCGTCAGGCATTCCCGCGTGTAGTCGTCGACTACGGCCAGAACCCGGAACCGGCGCCCATCGGTGAAGGCGTCGCTGACAAAATCCAGGCTCCAGCGTTCATTGGCGCCATTGGGCACACCTATGGGTCGTCTGGTGCCCAAAGCGCGCTTACGGCCCCCACGCTTGCGCACCTGAAGCTTCTCCTCGCGGTACAGCCGCCGGAGCTTCTTCAGGTTCATCTCGATCCCCTGACGTTGCAGCATGACGTGGATGCGGCGATAGCCAAACCGGCGTCGTTCCGCGGCTACTGCCTTCATGGCGTCTCTCAGAAATTGATCATCAGGTCGAATGCTTCGGTAAC
>NZ_JBTMXB010000089.1:0-2977 GCF_054489405.1 Mesorhizobium sp. A623 | reverse complement strand
GCGTCGGGGCGGTCATGCATGGCGAGCTTGTCCATAATGGTGGCGCTGGCGTCGTTGAGGCCGACAACCTCGACCTCAACGCCGGACTTGCGGAATTTGAGCACGGCCTTGTCGATGGCGTTGACGCCGGTGAGGTCCCAGATATGGGCGCGGCTGACATCGATGGTGACGCCGTCCAGCGGCTCGGCAAAATTAAAGGCATCTAGGAAATCTTCGGCCGAGGCGAAGAAAATCTGGCCTTCGATACGGTAACTGCGATGCCTGCCGTCGTCTGAAAGCGCCGAGGTGACGCGGAAGATCTGCGCAACTTCCAGGCAAAGAAAATCCCCGAAAGCAGGACGCCGATGCCCACGCCGAGCGCCAGATTGTGCGTAACGACAACGGTTATGACCGTGGCCAGCATGACGAGGCTGGAGCGGCGCGGGTGGTGGCGCAGATCGTTCAGGGACGACCAGCTGAAGGTACCAATCGACACCATGATCATGATGGCGACGAGGGCGGGCATGGGGATGAGGCCGACCAGATCGCCCAGAACCATCAGCAGGAACAACAGAAAGGAGCCGGCAATGAAGGTTGAAAGCCGGGTGCGGCCTCCCGACTTCACGTTGATCACCGACTGACCGATCATGGCGCAGCCCGCCATGCCGCCGAAGAAGCCACTGGCGATGTTGGCGATGCCCTGACCGATGCTCTCGCGGTTCTTGTCGCTGCGTGTGTCGGTCATCTGATCGACGATCGAAGCGGTCAGGAGGCTTTCGAGCAGGCCAACGGCGGCGACAGCCGTCGAAATGGGCAGGATAATCAGCAGGGTTTCAAGGTTGAGCGGCACATCGGGAAACAGCAGGATAGGCAGGGCGTCGGGCAATTCGCCAAGGTCGGCCACGGAGCGAATGTCGATGCCCAATGCGAGGGGAAGAGCGGTCAGAACGATAATGCAGACCAGTGGCGAAGGGACGGCCGTAGTCAGCCTCGGGAAGAGGTAGATGATGGCGAGGCCGACGGCGATGAGCAGATAGGTTTCCCAGGTGACGCCGATCAGCTCCGGCAATTGCGCCATGAAGATGAGGATAGCCAGGGCGTTGACGAAGCCCGTCATCACCGATCGTGAGACGAAGCGCATGATATAGCCGATGCGCAGCCAGCCGGCGACGATCTGGATGATGCCGGCGAGAATGGTGGCGGCGAGCAGATATTGAAGCCCGTGCTCGCGCACCAGCGTGCCGAACAGCACCGCAGTGGCGGCGGTCGCGGCCGAGATCATGGCGGGGCGGCCACCGGCGAAGGAAATGACGATGGCGATGACCACCGAGGCGTAGAGTCCGACACGCGGATCGACGCCAGCGATGATGGAAAAGCCGATGGCCTCGGGAATCAGAGCGAGGGCGACGACGATGCCCGCGAGCACATCGGCACGGATGTTGGAAAGCCAGTCACGGCGGATTTTTTCAATTGAGAACATCAAGACACAATGCAGCTCTCGGTCGGCTCGCAAAGCGAGCCAGACACTTACAGGATGAGCTTTTTCTTGAGTGTCCGGCGGATCGGCGGCCGGAAGAGCCACCCGGAATTTCACCGGGTCCAAGATGAATGCGAGTGGTCATTGCCACAAGGATCGCTCGCTGACAAGCTGCGAGGAGATCGAAAGAAATGGCGATTGTCTGGCGGCAAGGATGCGGCCTATGGCCTTGGACGCGAGCATGACGTGAAAGCATTACTTCCCACCGTGTCCGCCTTATTGTTTTCCGTTGCCATTCTCGTCACGGGGAACGGTCTTCAATGGACATTGATACCGGTCAGGGCAAGCCTTCTGACTTTCGATCCGATTGAGATCGGACTGCTTGGCTCGTCCTATTATCTCGGCTTTGCACTCGGTTGCATCCTGGGCGGTCGCGTCATCCAGCGTGTGGGTCATATCCGTGCATTTGCGGCGCTTACGGCGATCGCATCGACGGTCGTGATGGTCCACACGCTCACCAGCAACCCTGTGGCGTGGTGGGGCTTGCGGGCTGTGACCGGCTTCTGTTTCGCTGGCCTCTATCTCGTTATCGAGAGTTGGCTGAACGAGCGTGCGTCCAACGAGAACCGTGGTCTGGTCATGGGGATTTACACCATGATCAACCTGTCGGTGACGATCATCGGACAAATGATGCTGACCCTTGGCGATCCAGCGGATTTTCCGCTCTTCGCATTAGCTTCGATCCTGATTTCGCTCGCCGCCGTTCCGGTCGCGCTGACGGCGGCTCGCCCCCCTGCCCGCCTGATGCAGTCCAGGCTGCGGCCTATCAAATTGTATTCCAGATCGCCTGTCGGGGTTGTCGGCGTCTTGCTTGCAGGTGTCGCGACGGGTGCGTTCTGGTCGCTCGGCCCTTCCTATGCGATTGCATTTGGCGCGGACACATCGGAAGTCGCAATTTTCATGTCGATCGCGGTTTTCGGCGGCGCTCTGGTACAATGGCCGATTGGCCGGCTCTCCGACAGCCTCGATCGGCGGATCGTTGTCATCGTGCTCTGTGGAGTGGGCGTGTTGGCCGCCCTGACATTGGCGCTGGTCAATAGTGAGGAACGAGCGGTCGCCGTGGTTCTGATTGCAGCATTCGGCGCGTCCGCCATGCCGCTCTATGCGATCTGCGCGGCGCACGCCTTCGATCACATCGAATCGCAAGACACCGTCGAAACCTCATCGGGCCTGCTCCTCGCCAATGGGCTTGGCGCGATTGCAGGTCCGATTGCGGCAGCTTTCTTCATGGGGCCCTTTGGGCCAGGCGGGCTGTTCATTGCGACGGCAAGCGCGCACCTCGTGCTGGCTGCTTTCGTTATCTGGCGGATCCGGACAAGTCAGCCGGTCCCGAGAGAAGGGCGGAGCGAATTCGACCTTTCGACAACCGCGCCGACGATGGTGGCGCTGACGCCGCAGGAAAATGCGAGTGAATGAAAGACAATCCACGCGTATCGGGAATAAATCCGGCCTCGTGAATGT
>NZ_JBTMXB010000088.1:0-3245 GCF_054489405.1 Mesorhizobium sp. A623 | reverse complement strand
TGTTCGTGTCGCTGATCTGGCGGAGCGAAGAGACTGGCATCAAGGCGCAGGCGTGTGATGAGGGTGGCCCGGTCGGGTAGTGCCGCCGCCAATGCGTGAACAGCAAAACTGCTGTCGCCGACGAAGATCAGATCGCGTCCAGGTAACCAGCGGCAGAGCTGCAAGAGGCCCTGTCGCGCCCAGTCTGTCAGCAGTTTATGCTTTTGTCCTTTCTTCTGGTCGTATCGCTCTGAGGGGCACAATAACGTCAGCACCGGCAAGGCCTTGATACACCTTGCCCATGGGACCGGGGCCAGGATCATGAAGCTCAACCAGCGCAAGCCGCTGGCTTTGACGAAGTGTCCGTGGCTGGAGCGCACCGGATCGCGATAGATGCCACGAGCAGCAATGCGCGGCCCCCATCGGCGTTCGATGGTGTCGTCCATGCCGATCACAATGGGACCATCAGGCACGAGGCTGGTTACAACAATCGACAACAGCCGCGAAGCCAGCGTTCGCGGGTTCCAACGCGCACGATTGAGAAGCTGATGGTAGACGGCAAAGTTGGTCGCCTCGCCGCGACCGGTGATCCGCAAACAGGCAGTCACTGTACGCTTGCCCGGAGACAAGATCGCTCCCATCACCAGAACCAGCAAATGGTCCCAACTGGGCGTAGTGAACCAGAAACGAAACGGCGACAGCCATTGGCGAAGGATGTGCGGAACGGCATCTCCCGGTCCGACGCGATAATCATTGTGATCGATCATCCATAGGTTCGAATCCGATCACACGAAAGAGGCAAGGCAGGCGACTGCGGCGAATTGAATCACCTGGATCAGACGACGGAAAACGAGAGCGCCGAACGCACTATTCTGGCCCGGACGCGGAATAGCTGCGCCACCAGCAAATCTAAATTCCCGAGGAATTTTGTACAAAGTCGAGCTAAGGGGGCCGGCAAATAACGTATCTTTGGTATCAAAATGGATCATGAGCGATGTAAACTGTGACAAGCTTCACATAAAGATGTATTGACAATATATGTTTTAAGCGCAAGCGTATGGCGGAGTGCGCCCCATGTGCGCACTCCGGCGGCGATGGACCGGTCGCGATCGCGACACTGCCCAGCCGATTGCGAAAATGCCATCAAAGGAGCAATTGCACCATGCCACAGACCGAAACCACTTCGACTGCAAGCGAGGTCGATGTTCGAAGCCTGCCGCCGGCGCAGCGGCACCAGAAGATCTTCGAGCTTGTCGACCAGCTCGCTCCGGGAGGCTCGTTCGTCCTGGTCAACGATCACGATCCCAAGCCGCTCTACTACCAGCTTGAGGCCGAGCATCCCAAACAATTTTCGTGGACCTATCTGGAAAGGGGTCCGCAGGCATGGCGCGTCGAGATCGGACGCTTGCTCAAGGCGGTCTGATTGCACGACATCCGTGCGGAGTGACGAACGATGTTTATCCAGACAGAAGCAACGGCGGACCCGGCGCGCCTGAAATTCCTGCCCGGCCGGCAGGTCCTGCCGGAAGGGACATTGGAAATCTCCGACCGGAACGACGCCGCCCGCTCGCCGCTGGCGCTCAAGCTGTTCAATGTCAGCGGCGTCGCCGCGCTGTCCTTCGGCACCGACACCATCACCGTGACGAAAGAGAGCGGCGATTGGCAACACCTCAAGCCGCCGCTGCTCGGCATCATCATGGAGCATTTCATGTCGGGCGCGCCGGTTGTCCTTGCCCCTGCCCGGCCCGCAGCCTCAGGCGGTTCGAGTACGCCCGAGGCGCAGGGCATTGTTGCGAGCGTAAAGGATGCGCTGCGGCTCGTGATCGACCCGGAACTTGGCTACAACATCGTCGACCTCGGACTTGTCTACGATGTTTCGATTGAACAGGGCGGCGGCGTCATCATCGAAATGACGACGACGACAAAAGGCTGCCCGGCGACGAATTATCTCAAGGAGGGCGCGGGCGATGCCGCAAGTTTTGTCGAGGGCGTCGAATATGCGGATGTAAGGCTCACTTACGAGCCGCCATGGTCTCCCGAAATGATGACCACCGAGGCAAAGCGGCATCTCGGCATTGCCGATGACGGCGGATGGTGAGCACCGGCACAGACATTCGGGCGGCGAACGGTTCCGGGGAAATTGACGCGGAATTGTGCGCGCTCTTGAGTGAAAGCCTGACGGCTCTTACCAAAGCCGGTCAGGCCGACGCCGCGTGTCGGCTGGCAGGGCGCGCATGCGCCCTGCTGCGCGGCCGCAACTCACCAGAATGGGCTCGGTTCAACAAATTGCTGCATCGCTTGAGCCCGATGACGGGCGATATCAGCACTCAACCGCCTGCCGGAAATGCGGACGATTCGCATAAAGCGGAACCGGCCTCAGGAGACGCGATGACAAGGTTCCCCGATGGCTGACGACATTGACGACGAACAAAACAAGCGTCTCGATGAACAGGTGCCGGAGGCGCCTTCGCCGACTACGCTCCTGCCGATGTTGGTTAGTGGGCTGGCACTCATCGTCATCGGGATGGTTGTTGTTATGATATTCGCATAAGCAGGCGTCGATCTACGAAACTTCGTGCATGGTGCCTAGGTAGCATTTGAAGGAACGATGCGCTCGGAGCCATCATTTAGCAATTGGATCAACCGGAACTGGCAGGAGAAGTGCTTGAAACACTTGATCCTGACTTGACGGATGCCATGGAGATACGAGTAGTTTCCGCGTCGATGGCGACCCCCAGATTTTGTGGCTGGGGCAGTCCGCACATTATATGCTAACGGGAAATTCTCACCGACACCACGCCCTTTAGGTATTCCAACAGCCGCAAGATTCTTCGCGGAAGTTCGCTGCGCCGAGGACAGAGCTGCATTTCAGAATCCGCGACAAGATGCGGCTTGTGCACCTCATCCCCCAATGATTGGCTGCCCACCCTGGACACACGACGAGGGGTACTGATGTATAACCATATCCTCATCTCCACCGATGGCTCCGAGCTAGCACAAAAGGGCGTGGATCACGGTCTGTCACTGGCAAAAGCATTAGGCGGCAAAGTTACAGTCATCACAGTCACCGGACCGTTTCCGATGCAAGGCGCAGCCACAGGCGTCGGCTGGGTTGCCAGTCCCGCGGATTTCGATCGCTATGAATTAGGCCAGAAGCAGCTTGCTGATGACAGACTTGCCAAGGTCAAGGTGAATAGCCCCTAGATTTGTGGACGCCTTCCTCCCTAAATTTGAGGCAAGGAGGCCATGATGGGGACCAGCAGTTT
>NZ_JBTMXB010000087.1:0-3355 GCF_054489405.1 Mesorhizobium sp. A623 | reverse complement strand
CCAGCACAGGCTCTGATGGCCGTCGCCCAGGTCCTTGACCGGCGGCACCTGCGTTTCGCATTTGTTGCCGGGCACCAGATGCTTGTAGCCACAGCGCGTCTGGAACGGGCAGCCGCTCGGCGGGTTCATGGCCGAGGGAATATCGCCCTCCAGCACAATGTGCTTCTTGACCACGCTGGTATCGGCGATCGGGATCGCGGACAACAGCGCCTCCGTATAGGGGTGATAGGGCGGCGCGAAAATCTGGTCGGTCGTGCCCTGCTCGACGATATAGCCGAGATACATGACCACGACGCGGTCGGCGATGTAGCGCACCACCGACAGATCATGGCTGATGAACAGCATCGTCGTCTTGTTCTTGCGCTGGATGTCCATCAGCAATTCCGTGACGGCCGCCTGCACGGATACGTCCAGCGCCGAAACCGGCTCGTCCGCCACCACCACCTTGGCGTCGCCGGCAAAGGCGCGCGCCACGCCGATGCGCTGCTTCTGGCCGCCCGAAAGCTGGCGCGGCTTTCGCGTCTCGAACGCACGCGGCAGTTTCACCAGATCCATCAGTTCCAGCATGCGCTGGCGCCGCTCGGCCGGATTGTTGCCGACATGAAATTTCTCCAGCGTGCGGATGATCTGCGAGCCGACCGAATGGCTGGGGTTCAGCGTATCGAACGGGTTCTGGAACACCATCTGGATGGACGACACCGTATCGACGCTGCGGTTCTCGACGCCCGTGGACTGGATTTCCTTGCCGTCCAGCGTCACGCTGCCGGAACTGGCGGTTTCAAGGCCAAGCAGCACCTTGGCCAGCGTCGACTTTCCGCAGCCGGACTCGCCGACGATGGCGACAGTTTCGGACTCGCGCGCCGTGAACGAGATCGTCTCGTTGGCCTTGACAACGCGGCCGTCGCTACCGCCGAACACCTCGTTGCCGCCGACCTTGTAGTATTTGCGCAGATCTTCGATCTTCAGCACCGGCGCGCCGGGCACGATCTTTTCCGTGACCTTCTGCGCGCCGGGCGGCAGTTCATCCCAGTCGATCTCGTTGAAACGCACGCAGCGCGAAAAGTGCCCCTCATGCCCCTCGACCGGGATCATCGGAATTTCGGCGGCGTTGCACAGCCCTTCCACGAAATGGTGGCAGCGCGGCCCGAAATTGCAACCCTTCGGGCGCTCGTGCGGCAGCGGCAACTGGCCGGGAATGGCGATCAGCGGTCGTGAATTCTTGTCGGCGCCGGGCAGCGGGATCGAGCGGAACAACCCCTGCGTATAGGGGTGGCGCATGCGGTCGAACACGTCCTTGATCTTGCCGGTTTCCACCGCTTCGCCCGAATACATCACGGTGATGCGGTCGCAGGTCTCCAAGATGAGGCCGAGATTATGCGACACGAAGATCATCGACGTGCCGAATTTTTCGCCGAGCCCCTTCACCAGTTCGACGATGCCGGCTTCGACCGTGACGTCGAGCGCGGTGGTCGGCTCGTCCAGAAGCAATAACGCCGGCTTGGAAAGCAGCGCCATGGCAATGACGATGCGCTGCTGCTGGCCACCGGAAAGCTGGTGCGGATAGGAGCGCATCATGCGTTCGGCATCCGGCAACCGCACCGACCGCACCATCTCCAGCGCCCGTTTATAGGCCTCGTCCTTCGAAACCTTGTCGTGGATCAGCGGCACTTCCATCAATTGCTGGCCGACCTTCATGGCCGGATTGAGCGACGCCATCGGCTCCTGGTAGATCATGGCGATCTTGTTGCCGCGGATGGAGCGCAGCTCCTCCTCGGTCAGTTCGCCCATGTCCTTGCCCTGGAACTTGATGCGCCCGCCGACGATCTTTCCGATGTTGGACAGGTCGCGCATAATGCCAAGCGACACGGTCGACTTGCCGCAGCCGCTCTCGCCGACGATGCCCATGGCCTCGCCGGGCATGACCGTGCAGGAAAAGTCCATCACCGCCGGAATTTCTCCGGCGCGGGTGAAAAACGAGATCGACAAATTCTCGATCTCGATGATCGGTTCGGCGTCTTTTTCGATGTGCGTGGCTTTGACGGCTTCGTTCATCGGATCGACCTCAATCTTTCATCGATTGCTCACGCAGCGCGTCGGCAAGCAGGTTCAGGCCAAGCACGAACGACATCAGCGCGATTGTCGGCGGCAATGCCGGATGGATGAACTGCCGCAACAGCCGGCTGGCATCCTTGATCGCCGTGCCCCAGTCCGGGCTCTCGGGTGCAAGGCCGAGGCCGAAATAACCCAACGTGCCAAGCAGGATCGTGGTGTAGCCGATGCGCAGGCAGGCATCCACGATCAGCGGCCCCCGCGCATTGGGCAGGATTTCCCACAGCATGATGTACCATGGGGATTCACCGCGCGTCTGCGCCGCCGCTACATAGTCGCGCGTCTTGATGTCCATGACCAGCCCCCGCACGATGCGGAACACGCCGGGCGACGAGGCAAATACCACCGCCACGAAGATGTTGAGCTGGTTCGGCGCCATCTTGATGAGCCCCAGCGGATCGGCATTGAACACGAGGCCGGCATAGACCCAACCGCCTATCACCAGCGTCAGGCCCATGAGGGTATAGATGCGGTCCGGCCGATTCTTGAAGCGCGTCCAGAACAGGACGGAAAAGAAGATGATCGGGAACAGGAAGAACACGCCGGCCATGCCGTAGGGGATTGGCGTATCCATGATGCCCGGCGTGACCAGCAGGTAGAAAAGCAGGATGACCGGGAAAGCCAGCACGAGGTTCGCGAGGAACGACAGCACCGTGTCGATCTTGCCCCCAAAATAGCCGGCAGGCAGGCCGAGCGTGATGCCCACCATCAGCGCGAAACCGGTCGCCGCAGGCGCGATAATCAGCACGATCTGGCTGCCATAGACCATGCGTGAGAAGATGTCTCGGGCGAGCTTGTCACCGCCGAACAGATAGACAAGACCCGATTTCGGTTCGATCGCACCCGGCAGAACATCCTTCATGGCCGGAATCTGTGCCAGCGGATTAAACGGCGCAATGGTCGAAGAAAAGAGCGCCGTGAACAGCCAGAACAGACAGATGCCGACGCCGACGACGCCGACGGCGCTGTCGAACAACTGGCCGTAAAGGCCGAGCTTGTGTTTGAAAATAATGCTCGCACCCATGACGATGGCGAGCGCCAGCCATACCGGCCAGAAGCGCTCCAGCACGCCAAGGATTACCTGAAAGGCATCGATGTAGGTCACCTGCATCGGCCGTTCCCCCTACTGAACCCGGATACGCGGATTGAGATATGCATAACCGACGTCTGAAATGAGCTGCGTGATCAAGACGATGAACACAGAGACCAGCGAACAGCCGAGCAGAAGCTCGATGTCGTTATTGCC
>NZ_JBTMXB010000086.1:0-3401 GCF_054489405.1 Mesorhizobium sp. A623 | reverse complement strand
CTTGCCGGGGTGCTGGTCGTGGTCGCCTGGAACATGGCCGAGAAACATGAGTTCGCGACGCTGATCCGGGCATCGCGAGGTGACGCGGTCGTATTGTTGGCAACTTTCCTGCTGGTCATATTCCGCGACCTCACAGAAGGTATCCTCGTCGGTTTTGCGCTTGGCGTGCTGCTGTTCCTGCATCGCATGGCCCAGTCCATCGAAGTCGAGAGCGTACAGCCTATCGCGCAGGAGGACGTAGCCGACAGCACCAACGGCAACGGTCGAAGACCGTATGACGTCGATCTGGCGACAGATCCCGACATCGTGATCTTTCGGATATCCGGGGCGTTCTTCTTCGGTGCTGCGGCTGCAGTAGGGGCGGCCCTGGATCGGATCGGCGAGCACCCGAAAGCCTATATCATCGACTTTTCCGCGGTGCCTTTTCTCGATTCGACAGGTGCTGCGACGATCGAGGGTTTCGTCCGCAAAGCTGATCGTCATGGAGCAGCGGTCTACATTGCCGGCACGACGCGACCGGTTCGTCGTGTTCTGCTGGTTCACGGTGTGAAGCCGCCGCGAGTCCGCTTCAGGAAGACACTCGCAGACGCGGTTCGGCTTGCACGTGGCGAGCGCGAGCCAGTGCGGCCAGTAACGGCTTCGGAACCGACGTAGGAGGCATCATCCATAACGGTTCATACTGATGCTGCCACCGGAGATTATCATGTAAGGGTGAAGTCTCTTTGCCCGAGCGGCAACACGATCATCCGATGATAATCAAAGGCCGAGGTTGGGATGAGAAGCCCATACTCAAGTGGTTTGTGCTCGTTGAGCGATCTCGAGTTGTTCTAATTTGAAGGGCAAGAGCGGAGTGTTTCTCGGCAAGATCGTGAGAAACGCAAAAAAATGAACGGGCTCGGTACGAACGTCATAAACTATTTTATTCTATATGAGGGTAAAATTCCATGAGCGGGTCTAACCGTAGAACGTATGATATAATCCTAAGGGCGGCGATATCTACCGTTGTTGTCGCAATCGCGTGGATCATACTTTATTATACGATGGGTGTTACGATGGCCTCCACGATATTGGCCGTCTTGGCCGTGGGCGTTTCGAGCTTGATTATATAAGCTGGAAATTGTTCCGATAGATCTTTTCCACTCGTGCATCCGCATCGAAGCTCGACCCCGGGTTGATTGGCGACCAGTCCATGACTTTGCGGTGAAATTCATGATTCCGGTGGGATTACGATCAACGCCGATCATAACCCCGTTCCTGAGCATTCGGATTACGCGGCCAGCGCCTTGGCCACAAAGTCTACGCCCAGTTGCGCGCCTTGTGCCGTGATGGTGTGGCCAACCCCCGGCAGGATGTGCGCGTGGACATCCAAGCCCGCTTCGCGCAGCGTTGCCGCGGCTTCGGTCGAGTTTCCGGCGGGAATGACTGGGTCCGCCGCGCCATGCACCATGAGTACCTGCGTCGATCTGGCTGGCGTAAAGGGTCGCGGCGAGGCGAGCCGGCCGGAATAGGCGACTACGGCGGCGACCGGCCAGCGACCGGAAGCAATCGCGTCGAGCGCCATGATGGAACCTTGCGAAAAGCCGACAAGGACGACTCGATTAAGCTGCCCCAGAAGCCCGTGCTGCTCGATGATCCCGCGCAGAACATCGTCGAAGGCGGGTCTTGCCACAGCGATGCGTTGCGGCCGGTTCACCTCCGTTACACCGGAAATACCGAACCACTGCCGACCGGAACCGCCGCCGTCAAAGGCGAATGGGCCATCCGGCGTTGCGAACGCAGCCGTCGGCAGTGATCGACGCCAGCCTTGGGCAAGTGGTGTGAGATCGGCACCACGACTGCCGACGCCGTGCAGGAAGATGACGAGGTTCTTGGTGGTGGTGGTGGTCATGAGAGGTAACCTGTTTCCATGGCCGTTGTGGTCTCGGTCAAAGGCCGAGATCACTAAGGTCGGGGCCTTCCGGCACTATGCCATTAGGATTGAGGGACTTGATCGAATAGTAGCCCCTTTTGATATGGTCGATGTTCACCGTCTCGCGGATGCCGGGGATGTCGAGCATGCGTTTCAGGTAAGCAGTGAGATTGGGACACTCGGACAGGCGCCGCAGATTGCACTTGAACAGGCCATGATAGGCAGCGTCGAAGCGCACCAGCGTCACGAACAGACGGATGTCTGCTTCGGTCAATTGTGCGCCGAGCAGGAATGGTTTGTCTGCCAGTCGGGTTTCCAGTTCATCCAACATGGCAAAGACGCCGCGATAGGCTTCCGCATAGGCGATCTGGGTCGTGGCGAATCCGGCCCGATAAACGCCGTTGTTGAGAGCCGGGTAGATGCGCTCATTCAACGCGTCGATGTCATCGCGCAGGGCTTGCGGATAAAGGTCGACGCTTTCGTCGGCGAGTGCGCCAAACCCTGAATTGAACATGCGAACGATTTCGGCGGATTCGTTGCTGACGATCGTCTTGCGCTTCTTGTCCCACAGAACCGGAACCGTGGCGCGGCCGGTGAAATCGTCGTCGGCCAGACTGTAGAGTTCGTGCATATAGGTGGCGCCGTTGAGTTCGTCCCGATCAGCGCCAGAATAGTCACCGAAGCGCCAGCCCTGGTCGGTCAACGCCGGCTCCACCACCGATACCGACACGATGTCTTCAAGCTTTTTCAGCTTGCGGGCAATCAGCGTGCGTGATGCCCAGGGACAAATGAGCGCGACATAAAGATGATAGCGGCCGACCTCCGCGGCAAAGCCGGATTCGCCAGTCGGTCCGGCGCTACCGTCGGGCGTGATCCAGTTGCGGAAGCTGGAAATCTGGCGAACGAAGCCGCCCTTTTCGTCCTTGGCCTGGACCGGCTGCCAGTCCTGGGTCCACTTTCCGTTTACAAGCATGATGCGTCTCCGTTGGTCAAAGAAGGTAGGCCGGACGCGACGGCATGGCGACAGCGTCCGGGTCGAGGATCAGCCACGTGCCTTTTGCAAGGCGTAGGCGCCGTTGCCGAGCAGTGCCAGCGCGGCAAGAGCAACGGCCCAGAATGCCGGGAATTCCCAGCCGCCATTGGGGTTGCTGAAGAAGAAGCCGGCTGCACCATGCGGGGCGTAGATCGAGCCGAGCAGAACCGGGATCAGCGCGATGGAAACCCAGCGGGTCCACACCCCCGCGATCAGGGCGATACCACCAATCAATTCCGCAGCGATGACCAGATAGGCGAGCGGCCCGGGAAAACCGAGGCTTTCAAAAAACCCGGCTGTACCTGCCGGCGTGAAGACGAAGATCTTCAAACCTGCGTGGGCGAGGAACAGGATGCCCATGCTGACGCGCAGCAGAAGGGCGGCTAGAGCGGTTTTTCCTTAATCGGAGTCGCGGGTTTGCATTGACCGGCTTGTTCTGATTCCCTGATCGCAGTGATT
>NZ_JBTMXB010000085.1:0-3408 GCF_054489405.1 Mesorhizobium sp. A623 | reverse complement strand
GTAGTCTCCATCGAATCTTTGCAAATCCGAAGGAATCACAACTGGCTGAAATCACTCAATCCTTTTTGAGGTCGCCTCTGAGGGCGCCGCCCGAAACCATACAGCTACATACCGTTTGCAAGTGGCCCCCGGGTTTGCCCCGGGTTGAATTTCGGTGTCACTGAAGCTGTTCTATGCTTGGCTATTATTGCCCAGCGGTTCCGCGTTGTGGTTGCGGACAATCACATAGCAGAACCGAACTGCCGTTTGACATTGCGTCCGAAGGATGGGCTTCCGGCATCCCTTCAACGAAGAAACTGAGGCGGCCATGTCTGCGGATGAACAGGAGAAGGAGGCGCCCGTCAGAAAAAGAAGAGCTTGGGTCTATAAGCGTGAACTTGCACCAAAGCTCACCGGAACCGGCGAGCACCGGCTGGACAAGTTATTTCGCTATTGGGTGACTGACAATTTTTGGAATGTGGCCAATCTTGCCGGACACTACGTCCTGAAGCTTCTGCCAATGGATGCCTGCTCGAAGCTTGGTGCGGCTCTTGGTGAATTTGCAATGCCGCGCTTTCATAAAATGGCTTCGCAGCGAGCCCGCAATACGATCAGGCAACTCTGTCCCGATATGAACGAGGATGAAAGATACGCGCTCTTTCGGGAGAACTGCCGCGCGCAAGGCCAGCTAATGGCAGAATTTTTGATTGTCGCACGACTGAGAAAGTACCCTGAGCGACTTGAAGCGCATGGGCTCGACTCTATTATAAAAGCGGCCGGAAACGGGCCTGTCATTCTTGTCGGAATGCA
The DNA here is from genome assembly GCF_054489405.1 of Mesorhizobium sp. A623. Taxonomy (NCBI): domain Bacteria; kingdom Pseudomonadati; phylum Pseudomonadota; class Alphaproteobacteria; order Hyphomicrobiales; family Phyllobacteriaceae; genus Mesorhizobium; species Mesorhizobium sp. A623. Next base: position 2,619 of record NZ_JBTMXB010000085.1, on the reverse strand, counting down.
CCTTGGGAACTGGGAAGTAGGCTCCATTGCACTCGGCAGAGCCAATTTGGCTTTGCAAACTTTCCATGTGCCTCCACGAGGCCGCGCAAAAGCCTGGATTGCTGAACGGGTGCGCCGAGGATCAGGGATTCATTTTCTGCCGCCCGGAGTTCAAGGCGTAAGGCCTGCGATCAGGATTCTGAAAGCGGGCGGTATTGTGAGCGCCTTTTGCGACGAGGGATATGAAGGCAAAATTCGGGGCCCATTCTTCGGTTCCAAACCTCATCTCGAAGGTAACATCGCAACAGTTGTTCGGATGGCGCGCCTCACCGAGGCAACCATATGCCCGTGGTATTGCATTCGTGGAGAAGGTTTTCGATTTGCGTGTCATGCACTCGAGCCAATTCGGTTGCCCGCAGAATCGAACCCCGGTGGACGCCTGCAGAATGATCTGCTGCTTTTGAATGACGCGATCGAGAAGGTCGTGCGAGCGCATCTGGGGCAATGGTATTTCTTGGACAATGACCTTGAAGGAACGAAACCATAGCCGACGGGGGCGGTAGTTGTAGCGATGTTGGCTTTGGCGAGGGCACGGATCTGCAGAAACTGCCTGATATCGATTGCTGAACAACTCGACAAAACAAGAAGCCCGCGCATCCATCAGGACACGCGGGCTGAATTAACCACCATGACCAGTCGCTGTTGCGAGCCAACGAGCACATGCTACATCTCGTCCATTCCCTGGTAGCTCAGTTGGTAGAGCAGTCGGCTGTTAACCGGCGGGTCGCATGTTCGAGCCGTGCCCAGGGAGCCACCTTCCAGATGCGCAAAAAAGCCCGCCCCGGCGAACCGGAGCGGGCTTTTTATTGCTAGCGTAGGCAGAAAGGTCAGCCGCCGCGAAACACCCTGACGATGTCGTGCCAGTAATAGGTGATCAGCGATCCGAGCGAGGCAAAAGCAATCCCGGTAACGCCGAGGGCGCCCATGCCCATCAGCTTCCAGCGCGTCACCTCGGCCGTCACTTCCTTGACCGACGTCATGTCGTCGTTGAGAGCCTTCACCGCATTTTCCGTCGCACCGACACGCTCAACCAGGTCGTCGGTCTTCTGATACATCTTCGAGCGACTGGCGGCGGCGCGTTGTTCCGACTGTTCATAGCTAAGGGCGGCGCGCGCGTCGGAATCCTTGATGTCGCGACGTATCTCGGTGATGTCGTTCTGCACGTTCTCCATGGAAGCGACGAGGCCTCCGATCATCATCTCCAAGCTCTTGGTCGACGGTGGGGTCATTTGATAGGCCTAACTGCGGTGTAGATGAGGATGGCGTACAGTGCGGCAACGCCGGCCCAGAGCGCGAGATCGATCATTTCCAGCAGCCCTGTGTCTTACCAAAACGGTTGTGAGCCGCGACCTGGTTGGTAAACGGCCGATCCGATTTCAGGATGGTGACGGACGTTTCAAGGTTGGGCCGGAGCTTCTGCCAGCCGTCGCACGCACTCTGCGGCTTCGTCGTCTGGCAGGCCGAAATCAGCACACAGAGAGGCAGCATCAGAAGCAGAGATCGTATCATCGATCTGGTTCCTTTCGCGAAGGACTTTGACGGAGGATTGCAGCGCGGCCACAGCCGCTTGCTGGCGTCCTTCGTGCTTGCCGAGGGCATACGAGCCCCATACGAGCAAAGCAGCACCAGCAAGGCCGGCAACAGCCAGTTTGAGCCACGTCGGGATGAAGGCGAGCAAAGCGCCCATCACCCTATCCCTCCACCGCCGCCCGGATCGTCTTGACCCGGCCGACAATCCACGGCCCAATGACGAGGGCGACAATACCGCCGGCAACACCCAATCCAGCGAACAGCGCGATCGTCTGCCACGGCCACCCGGCAATTGCGGTGAGCGCCGCTCCAGCGCCGCCCAGGCCGATGCCGCTCCAGCCCCAGCCGTTCGTCTGCTTCTTCACGGCCTTTTCGATGGTCTTCGGCACGACAGGTTGATCGACCGCGACGGGGACATGCACGGTCTTCTCGATCACGGTCGGGTTTTCAGGCGTCGGCTGCGCGGCCATCTTGAGCGCATCGGTGCGGACCGAGGACACGCGAGCCGTCCAACCCTTGCCGAACGTCTTCCACGTCTTGAGGCCCTTGAGGAAGGCCATGCGCTTGTCGCACAGGTCGTTGATGACTGTGGCCCGCATCAGGCCCTTTACAGCTTTCAGGGTGGCAGGACCGATCTTGCCGTCTTCCTTGACGCCAGCAACAGACTGAAGGTACTTGGCAGCGCGTCCCGGCCCGCTGTTCACGGCATAGTCGAACGTCGCATAGTCAACCCCGTCAGGAAGCTGCGCACCGGCCACGGCGTCCCAATAGTACCGGCGATCGACCGTCGCCACCTGTTCATCGCTGATCTTGCGGAGATCGTCCTTGGTGGCGTCGGCTTGGACGTAGCGGCGGAAGTTGGCGAGGGTCACGCCTTTCATGGTCGCGCCGCCGGGATCCTTTGTATGATCCGACCATCCGCCCTCATGCTTCAAGACGAGCGAAAGGCTCCGCTGGAAATTGCGATCCATTGTCTAGGCTCAGGACTCGTTGATCAGAGCCAGAAGATTACGGCGGCGGCGATGCAGATCGCGGACATAAAGGTGTGGG
>NZ_JBTMXB010000084.1:0-3548 GCF_054489405.1 Mesorhizobium sp. A623 | reverse complement strand
CACAGACGATAGCTGTGGTGCATGTTGCTTTCGATTGAAGATTTGCAGAAATCCTATCCTGGCCCGGAAGGCCCGGTGCCCGTCCTGCGCGGCGTGACGCTCTCGCTCGACGCCGGCATGACGCTGGCGCTGACCGGCGAATCCGGCTCGGGCAAGAGCACGTTGCTGCACCTCGTGGCAGGTCTGGACGCTGCCGACGGCGGGCGCGTCCTGCTCGATGGGCAGGAGGTCACCGCGCTTGATGACCAGGGCCGCGCAAGGCTCAGGCAAAGCGTGGTCAGCATTGTCTTCCAGCAGTTCAACCTCATTCCCTCTCTGGACGTCGCCGCCAACATCGCCTTCCAGGCGCGTTTGAACGGCACGGCGGAACCGCGGGAGCTTTCACGACTGGCCCGCGCGCTCGGGCTGGAGGCGCAGTTGCGGAAGTATCCCGAGCAACTGTCCGGCGGTCAGCAGCAGCGCGTGGCGATCGCCCGCGCGCTCGCGGCGCGACCGAAGCTGGTCCTCGCGGACGAGCCGACTGGCAACCTCGATGAGGCGACCGCGGACGAGGTGATGGAGCAATTCTTGGCACTCGTGGTCGGCACGGGGGCTGCGCTGTTGATGGTCACGCATTCCCCGCGCCTTGCAGCGCGGCTTGGGCGGCAGGCGCATCTCAGTCAAGGCCGCCTCGCATGACAGGCGCGATCCTGTCGGCACTGGCTTCGCACTGGCGGCGCAACCGGCTTCAATTGCTGACGCTGGTGCTCGGCCTCGCGCTGGCGACGTCCCTGTGGTCGGGTGTGCAGGCAATCAACGCAGAGGCCAGCGCCAGTTACGATGCGGCTGCCGCCACGCTGGCCGAAGGTCGCTTCGACCAGTTGTTGCCGCGCGAAGGGGATTCCATGGCGCAGGAGCTTTTCGTGGCGCTGCGCCGCGCTGGTTGGCTGGTCAGTCCGGTGGTGGATGGAAGGCTGCGTGTCGGCGGCACGGTGGTGAGGTTGGTCGGGATCGATCCTCTGACCGCGCCGTCCGGTTCGGCCGCGAGCGCTGCGCTGGCGCGCACCGACCTCACCAGCTTCTTGCGCGCACACGCGCTGGTCGCTGGCCCGGAGGCAGCGGCGCTGCTCGTGGCGAACTTGCCCAACCCGGTGCTGCGCGATCAGGCGGTTGCGCCCGGCACCGTGCTCGCCGACATCGGCGTCGCCCAGAAGTTGCTTGGCCGTGCCGGGCGCATCAGCCGCCTGATCGTCTTACCGGAGCAGCCTCTGCGGCAACGGTCGCTGGCCGAGATCGCGCCCGACCTCGTCCTCCGGCGTGCGGACGTCGCGAGTGATGTCGGCCGGCTGACCGACAGCTTCCACCTCAATCTCACGGCCTTCGGCTTCCTTAGTTTCGCGGTCGGCATCTTCATCGTCCATGGCGCGATCGGTCTTGCCTTCGAGCAGCGGCGTAGCATGGTCCGTACCCTGCGTGCGCTCGGTGTCCCCCTCCGGCGCCTGATCGTTCTGATGGTGCTGGAGCTTGTCGTGCTGGCGACGCTTGCCGGCGCGCTCGGCATCGTGCTCGGCTATTTCATCGCAACGCTGTTGATGCCGGATGTAGCAGCAACGATACGGGGCCTCTATGGCGCCGACGTTGCAGGTACGCTGCAGATCCGCCCAGCATGGTGGCTTTCGGGAATGGCCATGGCGCTCGGCGGCACATTGTTTGCCTCCGCGAGCGCCATGTGGCGGCTGGCGCGAATGCCGGTCCTGGCAAGCGCCGGCGGGCGCGCCTGGGCGCTGGTCTCGGGACGGACGCGCAAGCTGCAATCCGCGGCCGCTGTCGTGCTGCTCGCGGCGGCGGGAGTGCTGGCTATCGCCGGCGGTGGGCTGCTTGCCGGCTTCGCGCTGCTTGCCTGCCTGCTGCTCGGTGCGGCACTCGCGCTACCGTCTTGCCTGGCGGCGATCCTGCGTCTTGGTGAAGGACGGGCCGTCCGAGTCATGGCGCAATGGTTCTGGGCCGACACACGCCAGCAATTACCCGGCCTCGGCCTTGCGCTGATGGCGTTGCTTCTTGCCATGGCCGCCAATGTCGGCGTTTCCACCATGGTCTCGAGCTTCCGCCTGACCTTTACCGGTTTTCTCGACCAGCGCCTGTCGGCCGAACTCTACATTAATGCGGATGCGACCACGGACCGGGCGGGCCTGGAGCGCTTCCTTGCGGCGCGCGCCAACGCCGTGTTGCCGATCATGTCGGTCGACGCAACACTCGCCGGCCTGCCGGCGGAAGTTTTTGGCGCGCGCGTCAGCTACACCTACCGCGAGAACTGGCGCTTTCTCGACGCTGTCCCCGCAGTATGGGACGAGGTTGAAGAAGGCAAGGCAGTCGTTATCAACGAGCAACTCTCCCGCCGCGCCGGCCTGCGCGTCGGCGCCGAACTCGCGCTTGGCCCCGGACTGTCGCTGCCGATCGCGGGCATTGTCGGCGACTACGGAAACCCGATCGGCCAGGCCATCATCAGCGAGGCGCTGTTCCGTCAGACCTTCCCCGACATCGTGCCCGCCCGCTACGGGGTGCGTACCTCCGACCCGGAGGGCTTGCGCCATGCGCTGGTCGAGGACGTTGGCCTGCCGCCCGCCAGCATCGTCGACCAGGCAGCGCTGAAGGCGTTCTCGCAATCGGTGTTCGAGCGCACCTTCTCGGTGACCGGGGCGCTGAACGTGCTGACGCTCGCGGTCGCCTCCTTCGCGATCCTGATGAGTCTGCTCACGCTGGCGGCGATGCGTCTGCCGCAGATGGCTCCCGTCTGGGCAATGGGGACGACACAGCGCCGGCTCGCCGGGCTGGAGATCCTGCGCACGGTGCTGCTTGCCGGGGTCACTGCGGTGCTGGCCTTGCCGTTGGGCCTGGCGCTTGCCTGGGTGCTGCTTGCCATTGTCAATGTTGAGGCGTTCGGCTGGCGCCTGCCGATGTATCTGTTTCCCGCTGAATACACCCGCTTGATGCTTTTCGCGCTCGCCGCAGCACTCCTCGCCGCGCTGTGGCCGGCCTGGCGGCTCGCGCGCACGGAGCCGGCCGCGCTGCTGAGGATCTTCGCCAATGAACGGTAGAGCCTGGAATTTCGCCGTCACGCTCATCTTCCTGTTGCTGGGCCTCGACAATGGCTTTGCCCAGGGCTTTGCCGGGCTGGGCACCGGTGCGGGGGGCTTCGCCGTTCCGGAAGCGGGCAAGCGGTTCGATTTCCCGCACGATCATGGATCCCATACGGACTACCGGATCGAGTGGTGGTACGTCACTGCGAACCTCACCGGACCTGATGGCGCGGACTACGGCCTGCAATGGACACTGTTCCGCTCTGCGCTCGCGCCGGGCGAGGCCGACGGGTGGGATAGCCCGCAGCTGTGGTTTGGCCATGCGGCCGTCACCAGCATCTCGACACACCGCGCCACGGAGCGTTTCGCGCGTGGCGGCACAGGTCAGGCGGGCGTGACCGCCGCGCCCTTCGCCGCCTGGATCGATGACTGGCAGATGGCTGGCGACAGCTTCGACCGCCTGCGGCTAACCGCGACCGGCAAGGACTTCGC
>NZ_JBTMXB010000083.1:0-3751 GCF_054489405.1 Mesorhizobium sp. A623 | reverse complement strand
ATCACTGCGATCAGGGAATCAGAACAAGCCGGTCAATGCAAACCCGCGACTCCGATTAAGGAAAAACCGCTCTAGCTCTCGATTATCGGGTAGAGGCATTGGTGATTACCTGCCCAGGATGACCGATACGAACAAAGCGCCGAAGCTTCTGTCGGGAGGCAATCCGCAGATCGCCAAAGGCTACGGCGACGAACCCGTCCACGCCTACATCGCGGCCATGCCGGGGTGGAAAAAAGCTGTCGGCAAGCGCATAGACGACATCATCGGGCGAGCCGTTTCCGGTGTCCGCAAGGCCGTCAAGTGGAACTCGCCTTTCTATTGTGTCGAGGATGACTACTGGTTCCTCAGCTTCCACTGCTTTGCGAAGTACGTGAAGGTGACATCCTTCCGCCGCACCTCCCTCCGCCCAGTACCATCGGGCAAGTCGAAGCATCCAGAAGTCCGCTATCTCGACATTTACGAAGGGCAGTTCGATGAGGCGCAGTTCATCGAATGGGTGAAGCAAGCCGGCCAGATGCCCGGCGAGAAGATGTGACTTTCGTGTCGACCCGACGACTTCCGAGACTGGGAGCTACCCGCGCTCGGCACGCTGCCAGCCTCAACCGCGAGACTGACAGCTTCTAAAATGCCAAAGAGGGCCGTTGCATCCCTTCTTTTCTAAGCCGATTGGTCCTTACTGCCGCGCGTCCAGCAGAGCGTTGATCTGGCTGATCTGGTCGTTCGACAATTCAGCGAGGTTGAAATCTGCCGCCAATTTGGCTTGCGCGTCGTCCAGAGCCTGCTCTTGAGCGGTCGGGTCTTGCAGGGTCAACGCTGCTTCGCGGCTCTTTTCATAAGTGGCAATCTTGCCGACTGCCGAATTGGGATTGGCATGCTCACGTGCGGTTGCCGATGCGTGAGCTGCATTCAACGCACCCAGCGAACTGGCGTCAGAATCATCCGCTGATACTGCCGCTGTAGTTTCGTGCGAGACGGATTTGCCATGTGCGTCAGCCGATTTGCCATGATCGGAGGATGATTGACCGTGACTGGAACCACCGTTCCCACCATTACCGTGCCCACCACCGTTACCGTTACCACCGCCTTTGGCATGGGCAGTGCTAACCAAGCTAAATCCGTCGATATGGCCTAGCGATGTACCGCCAGCTACCAAACCAAGACAGGCCAAAGCGGCGAAGTGGGCTTTCAATTTCATCGGAGTTCTCCTGCACGGCCCCCGCTTGATTAAATCGTGCCCGTTTGAGGCAGTTATGTGGCGACTGACAATTAGCGGGATCACTGTCCCTACTGAGCGAACACTGCCGCAGAAGATCGAGTTCGTACTCGTTGAAGTTGCCCTTCAATCCCAGTAGCAGCCGGTCATCACCCTCGTGCGGTGTTTCGACCGCCTCCTGATCAATCAGCACGGTATCGACGACGCGACACACTCTATGAGTTGTCGGCTAAGCGTTATGAGCAAATGTTTCAACTGGTTGATGGGGCGTTGATTGCAAGTTGCGCGGCGAAAGCCCGGATACCCGATCCCAACGGCATGCACCCAGCATGTCGACCCTAACCTCAATCCGGCCTGCAACGATCTGGACCTGTGCGAGCGCTTTTATGCGCGTCGTGGCTTCAGATGAGCACAAGACGTGTATTGCCGCTCCTCACTTCCTTCAGCACGGGAGCCTTTCCTTTTGTGGGCATCTTGCCGCAAGATGGCGCGCGGTCACGCGTTTTGGCGTGCAAGCTCGGACTGGAGAGAGGCAATGACTTTTTTCTATATGCTGTTGGCGTTCCTTGTTGGGCTGGGTGTCGGCTGGTTTCTATGGGGGCGGCGGCTTGGTGAACTCAATGATCTGCGAAGCAATTTGGGCAGCACGCGCAGTGAGCGGGATCGGCTGAAGGCCGACGCGAATCGCCTGGGTGGCGAGTTGGAAGCTTGTGCGAGCGCCCGAGCCGATCTCGAACGCCAACTGAGCGAGGCTAGGGCAAAGCCGTCCCCTGCCGCCTTGATATCGGCTCCGGTGGCTGCCACTTCCCGGCCTTCAACCGCTCCGAAAGGGCCTGCCGCGTCGGCACTTGCCAAACCCGCCAAGGTCAAGGCCGCAAAGATCGGATCCGCCAGACCGAAGGCTGAGAAATCCAACGGCAAAGACAATCTGCGGCGCTTGATCGGCATCGGGCCTGTGAATGAGCGCCGTCTAAACGAACACGGCATCACCACCTTCGCTCAAATTGCCGCCTGGACCACCGCTGACGTCAAGAGCGTGGAGGATTATCTTCAGTTCGACGGGCGCATCAAGCGCGAGCAGTGGGTTCAACAGGCAAAGCTTCTGGCTGCCGGCAATGAGAAGGAATTTGCCCGCCGCTTTCCCACGGCGCGCAGTTCTGGCAACACCTGAAGGCGTTCGGGGGCGTTAACTGATCACGAAAGGGCGGCGCTCCCGAAAGAGCATTGCCTGAAACCGCCCCCGCCGCTCGCCCGAAGGTCCGCCGCGCGCCGTAGGTCGCATCGACTGCGCCGTGATGCCAATAACGCTTTGCGACAGGCTGTTACGGTTGTCCGCGCTGCTTTGGCGCGGATCGCCCGGAAGGCTTCAATCTTACCCGAATGCGCATCGTTCCGCCTTCGGGATGGTCGATTTCGAACTCATTCGTCTTCCGCACGAGGTCACTCAACTTGCGGGAGCCGAAAGTACGCGGGTCGAAGTCGGAGACAAGATTGGCCAATTGATTGCCGACCAAGCCGAGCGGCACCCAGCCGTCCTCGCTTTCATCTGGGCGATCACTCTTTTGATGATCGCCGCCGCCGCGCTTGGTGGCTGGAGAGGCGTGGCCGGTTGAGCCGCATCGGTCTCATTTGCCGGGGCGGTTGCCAGCAGGTTCTCCGTATAGACGAACCGACGGCACGCCTGCCGGAAACTCTCGGGGGTCTTTTGCTCGCCGAAGCCATACACATCGACGCCCTGTTCGCGAATGCGGGCGGCGAGCCGAGTAAAGTCACTGTCCGACGATACCAGACAGAACCCGTCGAAGCGACCGCTGTGCTGAAGGTCCATCGCGTCGATGATCAGCGTGATGTCGGAGGCGTTCTTGCCTGTGGTGTAGGCGAATTGCTGTTGCGGGATGATGGCGTGCTTCGACAGGATATCGGCCCAGCCCTTCGAGCGGGCTCTGGAGAAATCCCCATAGATACGCCGAACGCTGGCTTCCCCGATCTTGGCGATTTCCTCGAACAGTCCATCGGCAATCTTGGCCGAGGCATTGTCGGCGTCGATCAGGACGGCAAGGCGGGGGATCGATGTTCGTTTGGCATGGAGGGCTTTCGTTCATTTCGCCTGTGAGGAATGCTACCACAACACTATCGTCGCGTTGGGCGCAAAGGCACGCTAAGCATCTCGATGTCTGACTGAAATTTGGCATTCATCAAGATGATGGGAGACCGGCACAAGGCACGGGCGGCTTCTTCTCCCGGGTCTTTGGATTTCTTCACCCTGGCCGATCTAACCGGCCCGCTTCGTGCTCTTGCAATCATGTTTTATTCTTGCCAGCTCAATCCGCTTCGATTCGATGCGGTCGGCAGCCGCGAGCAGTATGTCCACTACCTCGGCTTTTGTCCGGCTAGCGGGGTGAGCGGCAATTGCTCGCAGATCTTCAACGATTGTTGGCATTATCTCTCCTGCATTTTTTGGCTCGTTGTATGCGAATTCCTCGACCGTACGCAACTTCTCCCATTCATCGGGTATTCCTCAAGCCTTCTGCATGGCGC
>NZ_JBTMXB010000082.1:0-4217 GCF_054489405.1 Mesorhizobium sp. A623 | reverse complement strand
ATCGTCTTCCAGCAGTTCAACCTCATTCCCTCTCTGGACGTCGCCGCCAACATCGCCTTCCAGGCGCGTCTGAACGGTACGGCTGAACCGGGGGAGCTTTTGCGGCTGGCCGGCGCGCTCGGGCTGGAGGGGCAGTTGCGGAAGTATCCCGAGCAATTGTCCGGCGGCCAGCAGCAGCGGGTGGCGATCGCCCGCGCGCTGGCCGCCCGTCCCAAGCTGATCCTCGCGGACGAGCCGACGGGCAACCTCGATGAGGCGACCGCGGACGAGGTGATGGAGCAGTTCCTGGCGCTCGTGACCGGCACTGGCGCGGCGCTGCTGATGGTCACGCATTCCCCGCGCCTTGCAGCGCGGCTTGGGCGGCAGGCGCATCTCAGGCAAGGCCGGCTCGCATGACGGGCGCGATCCTGTCGGCACTGGCTTCGCACTGGCGGCGCAACCGGCTTCAATTGCTGACGCTGGTTCTCGGCCTCGCGCTGGCGACTTCCCTGTGGTCGGGGGTCCAGGCAATCAACGCAGAGGCCCGTGCCAGCTACGATGCGGCTGCCGCCACGCTGGCCGAAGCTCGCTTCGACCAGTTGTTGCCGCGCGAAGGGGATTCGATAGCGCAGGCGCTTTTCGTGGCGTTGCGCCGCGCTGGCTGGCTGGTCAGCCCGGTGGTGGAGGGAAGGCTGCGCGTCGGCGGCACGGTGGTGAGACTGGTCGGGATCGATCCCCTTACCGCGCCGCCGGGTTCGACCGCGCGCGCGACACTGGCGCGCACCGACCTCACCGGCTTCCTGCGCACGCACACGCTGGTCGCCGGCCCGGAAACGGCCACGCTACTTGTGGCGAACTTGCCCAACCCGGTGCTGCGCGATCAAGCGGTTGCGCCAGGCACCGTGCTCGCCGACATCGGCGTCGCCCAGAAGTTGCTTGGCCGTGCCGGGCGCATCAGCCGCCTGATCGTCTTACCGGAGCAGCCTCTGCGGCAACGGTCGCTGGCCGAGATCGCGCCCGACCTTGTCCTCCGGCGTGCGGACGGCGCGAGTGATGTCGGCCGGCTGACCGACAGCTTCCACCTCAATCTCACGGCCTTCGGCTTCCTTAGTTTCGCGGTCGGCATCTTCATCGTCCATGGCGCGATCGGTCTTGCCTTCGAGCAGCGGCGTAGCATGGTCCGTACCCTGCGTGCGCTCGGTGTCCCCCTCCGGCGCCTGATCGTTCTGATGGTGCTGGAGCTTGTCGTGCTGGCGACGCTTGCCGGCGCGCTCGGCATCGTGCTCGGCTACTTCATCGCAACGCTGTTGATGCCGGATGTAGCAGCAACGATACGGGGCCTCTATGGCGCCGACGTTGCAGGTACGCTGCAGATCCGCCCAGCATGGTGGCTTTCGGGAATGGCCATGGCGCTCGGCGGCACATTGTTTGCCTCCGCGAGCGCCATGTGGCGGCTGGCGCGAATGCCGGTCCTGGCAAGCGCCGGCGGGCGCGCCTGGGCGCTGGCCTCGGGACGGACGCGCAAGCTGCAAGCCGCGGTCGCTGTCGTACTACTCGTGACGGCGGGGGTGCTGGCTATCGCCGGTGGCGGGCTGATTGCCGGCTTCGCATTGCTTGCCTGCCTGCTGCTCGGGGCGGCGCTTGCATTGCCGTCTTGCCTGGCGGCGATCCTGCGTCTTGGTGAAGGGCAAGCAACCCGCGTCATGGCGCAATGGTTCTGGGCCGACACACGCCAGCAATTGCCCGGCCTCGGGCTTGCGCTGATGGCGTTGCTTCTTGCCATGGCCGCCAATGTCGGCGTTTCCTCGATGGTTTCGAGCTTCCGACTGACCTTTATCGGTTTTCTCGACCAGCGCCTGTCAGCCGAACTCTACGTTAATGTGGGCGCGACCACAGACCGGGCGGGCCTGGAACGCTTCCTTGCGGCTCGCGCCGACGCCGTGTTACCGGTCATGTCGATCGACGCGATGCTCGCAGGCCTGCCGGCGGAAGTTTTCGGGGCACGCATCGGCTACACCTACCGCGAGAACTGGCGCTTCCTCGACGCTGTCCCCGCAGTATGGGACGAGGTTGAAGAGGGCAAGGCGGTCGTTATCAACGAGCAACTCTCTCGCCGCGCCGGCCTGCGCGTCGGCTCCATGCTCGCGCTTGGCCCCGGACTGTCGCTGCCGATCGCGGGCATCGTCGGCGACTACGGAAACCCGATCGGCCAGGCCATCATCGGCGAGGCGCTGTTCCGTCAGACCTTCCCCGACATCGTGCCCGCCCGCTACGGCGTGCGCACTTCCGACCCGGAGGGCTTGCGCCATGCGCTGGTCGAGGAGGCTGGGCTACCGCCCGCCTGCATCGTCGACCAAGCGGCGCTCAAGGCGTTCTCGCTATCGGTGTTCGAGCGCACCTTCTCGGTGACCGGGGCGCTGAACGTGCTGACGCTGGCCGTTGCCGCCTTCGCGATCCTGATGAGCCTGCTCACGCTGGCGGCGATGCGGCTGCCGCAGATGGCGCCTGTCTGGGCAATGGGGACGACCCAGCGCCGGCTCGCTGGGCTGGAGATCCTCCGCACCCTCCTGCTTGCCGGGGTCACTGCGGTGCTGGCCTTGCCGCTGGGTCTGACGCTCGCCTGGGTGCTGCTCGCCATCGTCAATGTCGAGGCGTTCGGCTGGCGCCTGCCGATGTATCTGTTTCCCGCCGAATACACCCGCTTGATGCTCTTTGCGCTCGCCGCCGCGCTGCTCGCCGCGCTGTGGCCAGCTTGGCGGCTCGCGCGCATGGAGCCGGCCGCGCTGCTGAGGATTTTCGCCAATGAACGCTAGATCGTTTCAGGGTTTCACGGAAACGGTGAACCGACCCATTCTATTGTTTTCACGCAATTCCAGGCGGGAAACCGCGGCGCACTTTTCCTGGAATTGCACCGGGGCACTCATCTTCCTGCTGTTGTGCCTGGGCAATGCCTTTGCCCAGGGCTTTGCCGGGCTGGGCACCGACGCCGGAGGCTTCGCTGTTCCGGAAGCGGGCAAGCGATTCCAATTCCCCCGCGATCATGGAGCCCATCCAGACTACCGGATCGAGTGGTGGTACGTCACTGCGAACCTCACTGGGCCTGATGGCGCGGACTACGGCCTGCAATGGACACTGTTCCGCTCGGCGCTCGCGCCGGGCGAGGCCGAGGGGTGGGAGAGCCCGCAGTTATGGTTTGGCCATGCGGCCGTCACCAGCATCTCGACGCACCGCGCCACGGAACGTTTCGCGCGTGGCGGCACGGGCCAGGCGGGCGTGACCGCCGCGCCCTTCGCCGCCTGGATCGACGACTGGCAAATGGCGGGCAACAGCTTCGACCACCTGCGGCTAACTGCGACCGGCAAGGACTTCGCCTACGACATCGCGATGCACGCTCAAGGCCCGCTCGTTTTCCATGGCGACCATGGCTACTCGGTGAAGTCGGCGAAGGGGCAGGCGAGCTATTACTACTCCCAGCCCTTCTTCGCGGTCGAGGGAACGCTCGCGCTGCCCGAGGGCGAGGTGCCGGTGCGCGGCACCGCGTGGCTCGACCGCGAATGGTCGTCGCAGCCTTTGGCTCAGGACCAGGCCGGCTGGGACTGGTTCTCGCTCTCCTTCGACACTGGCGAGAAGTTGATGGGTTTCAGCCTGCGCGCCGCCTCAGGCGGCAGCTTCACCTCGGCCACCTGGATTGGGGCGGACGGTGCAGCGACACCTTATGACGATGGCAATCTTGTCGCCACGCCGCTGGAAACGAGCCGGGTGGAAGGTCGCGACGTTCCAACTCGCTGGCGGCTCACCTTGCCTGACCGTGCACTCGACGTCACCGTCGGCGCGCTCAACGCTCATGCCTGGATGGGGCTCAGCATTCCGTATTGGGAAGGTCCGGTGCGGGTGACCGGCTCTCACCCGGGCAAGGGCTATCTCGAGATGACCGGCTACGAGCGACGCTGACCGTGGGCTGCGGGTTAGGATGTCAGCACACTGCGTGTGCTTCAGCAAAAAGCCCCTTGCCGCCCTGATAAACACCGACAAAGTCTCAGCCAGGATCGCTGACGGGCTGTTCGAGGAATTCTATAATCGGAGAAACCCGTTCGGCATATCGTATTTGGCATGTCTGGAATCGTCACTCTGAGGCAAACTTTGCGTGCTGAGAAAGATGTGTCTCTCCTTGTCCGCCGAGCACAAAGTGGTCCATTCCGCTGGTTTTGCGTAGCCTCACGCCTCGATTTCAAGCGCCG
>NZ_JBTMXB010000081.1:0-4696 GCF_054489405.1 Mesorhizobium sp. A623 | reverse complement strand
TTGCACCACCGAGCCCGAAAGGCTCAAATGACAAAAGGACTCTGCTCTCGGCTGGATGAAGTCGGGGGCTCACGTCAAATTCGATCGCGCCATTGACATCTTGATGGGCCGCAACCGCTCTTGGCGCAATTTCTCGGCCTACAGCTTCGCAAGAGGCAATGTCTGCTTTTAGGCAGAGGCAAAGGCACCCGCTAAGGCCGACAGTAGGTCGGTAGCGGTCACGCTGACCGCTTCCCGACACATGGCAGCTATCCCGCCGTCGGTGCCGAAAAGCTGCCTGTCTGGAATCGGCCCCGAACCTGCCAGACCGTAAAGCGCCGAACGACCCACATCAGCCCCAGACACCCGAATCTTTTACGTGATTTTCATCGTTTTCGCTTCACTTTCGATCCTCTGAAGGGTTATCTGGATCAGACTATCTCGGTCATCGAGGAGTGTGGGATAAGATATGACGCTGCCAGTTGAGGCGTTGGTTACATGATGGCATTCCTCGGATCGGTGCCTATACCTGCCTTGCTCGTCTCGCAGCTGATTGCGCTCTCGGTCTTCCCGCTTTTCTTCACGACGCTCTCGGCACCGATCCGACAGGTTCATTTCTACGTCTATATTGCCCTTGTCCTGCTCATTGGCGGCTTCTTGGGCAATGTCTACTCCCTGCCAATAACCAATGGCGTTGTCGTTTCCGGTGGCAATCTTTGCTACGGCGCGTTCATGATGGCATGCGTCATGTTCGTTTGGGTGGAGCGTGACGCCTTCATCCTGCGTCATCTCGTGCGGCTCGTCATTCTGGTCGACCTCTTCAATGTCGTGTTCTCGTTTCTGACCAACGCGATCCTGGAGACGAGCGGCGTCTTCAATCCGCATGGCGTGCCTCCCGGAATGTTCGAGATTTCTACGCCTCTGATCGTCCTTGGCGGCGTGCTCATTATTCTGGAACTCCTACTCCTCCTGTTTATCTTCGAGACCACGAAGAAACATGTCGGCTCGCTTCTCGCGACAGCCGTCATCTACATCTTGTCGTTCGTGCTAGTTCTTGTGCTGGACGGCATCGTCTTTCCGTTCATTGCCTTCGGCATAAACGCCGAAATCGTCGCTGTGGTCTTCGGGGGGCTTCCTGGCAAAGTCTTCATGGCGACGGCGTTCAGCGTACCGCTGGCCCTGTTCATGCTCTGGCGGCGGCAGGCATTTGTCGACTTTCTCCGTAGCGACACCGTCCGCTGGCGGCTTCTAAAGTCCAGCAGCGCCGATCTCATCAAAGAGATGGCCAAGAAAGACCAGGATGTGCGGCGAGGCGATATCGTTTTCAAGAATGCCTCCGAGGGCCTAGCGATCGTCGACGGTGCCGGCGTCGTTCTTAAAGCGAATGCGGCCTTCCAACACATGCTCGATATCGGCGGGGCGAGAGCCGCAAATCTGAAAAGCGCATTCTGGCACGCAAACAATCCCCTCCATCTGCCGCAGAGTCCCCGGGAAGGATGGCGAAAGGAGGTAACGTTCGGCCGAGGAAAGCGCCCCGGCATTCTGTCTATCACGCCTGCTGGAGAGGACGTCGCAGGCGGCGAGACTTATGTCTACTCGCTGACAGACATCACCGAACAGAAGGACGCGCAGGACAAGCTCGAGTACCTCGCGTTACACGATCAGCTAACCAAACTTCCGAACCGCCGTTTCCTCGACCAATGCCTGAGCCGTCTCGAGAAGAAGTTCTACACGCTCATCATCATCGATATTGATCACTTCAAGGACGTCAATGACAGCTACGGCCATGGCACAGGTGACCGCGTCCTTCAGATCATAGGCGACCGACTGCAAGCCGTGCGAAAAGAGCATCTGGGCGTAGACGATGTCGTGTGCCGCATCGGTGGCGACGAGTTCGCGGTTTCTGTCCAGTCGGGCGACAAGCGCTTTATCACTAGAACTCTGAAAAGAATTCAAGACGCTTTTAGCCAGACCATTTCGATTGACGATGACCTTAACGTATTCTCATCCGCGACGATCGGGGTGAGCTACCAACGCGCCAGTGGGGAGGGTGACGCCCTGCTCGAGGCCGACGCGGCGCTTTACGAGGCCAAGCGCAACAGGCGCGGGTCAATCGGCTTCTACGAGGAAGGTTTGACCGCCGAAAGCCAGAAGCGGATGACGTTGGG
The DNA here is from genome assembly GCF_054489405.1 of Mesorhizobium sp. A623. NCBI lineage: Bacteria > Pseudomonadati > Pseudomonadota > Alphaproteobacteria > Hyphomicrobiales > Phyllobacteriaceae > Mesorhizobium > Mesorhizobium sp. A623. The sequence goes on along the minus strand of NZ_JBTMXB010000081.1, from coordinate 2,549 downwards.
TCTAAAGCTGAAAATCGCGATCGAGAACGGTGACCTCGAAGTCCACTACCAACCGCAATTCGATGCTGCTACCCACAAATTGCGAGGGGTAGAGGCGCTTGCCCGGTGGACTGATCCGGAACTCGGGGAGGTGCCTCCTAGCGATTTTGTTCCCGTAGCAGAGGCAACCGGTCTCATCGAAATGCTTGGAGAATACGTGCTTGAACGAGCGTGCCGGGACGGACAGGAGTGGCTGCGAAGCGGGAGCGGGCCGATCACCATCTCGGTGAACATTTCGCCCAACCAACTGAGGTTCCGCCGCTTCATTTCCGTGCTACCGAAGACGCTCGCAAAGACGGGTTTCCCTGCCAATCTGCTCGAAATCGAGATAACAGAATCTTCTTACATCGAGCGGGAAGAGGAGGTCACGCCGTTCCTCCGAAAGCTGAAAGAAATGGGTGTCAGCATCGCGATCGACGATTTCGGTACGGGCTACTCGTCGCTTTCGTATCTGCGGGACATGCCATGCGACTGCGTCAAGATCGATCGCAGTTTCATCGATCGCATACCTGAAGACTCCAAACAGTGCAGCCTGGCATCGGCGATCATACAGATGGCCAAGGTGATGTCGTTCAAAGTTGTCGCGGAAGGCGTAGAGACCAAGGAGCAACTGGATTTCCTGGCCGCCCAAGGCTGCGACTTGATCCAGGGATTCTACTTTGCTCCGGCCCTCCCGAAGATGGAACTGGAAACGCTACTGGCTCGTGCTGAGCGAGAGCCAAGAGCCCCGCCGCGTAAGGGCCCCAACTTGGCCGATCATGAGGCGGGGCAATCTTCAGAGGCGGCCCTCAGGCAGCGTCCGGGATATCCGAGATCTCATCGAAAATGCTTTAGACCAGGCACAGCGCTCGGGCGATCCGATCACGGTAGCCCTCAGATTGTTCTCTACAGCGGAGGCTTTGCTGGCTTGCAAGGGGCCGATTTCGCCGATGACAGGCCGCTTTAAGGAGGACTTTGTAAGCCGGGCAGAAACTGCTCGCCCAGTCGAAGACCATCACTTCGATAGGGATGCGTAAGTGGGGCCATGTCGGTCGATCAGCATGACCGTTGATATTACAAAATCAAGCTCGAAATACCCACAGCCAAAATAGCCAATATCGTGGAGACAGTTGTAACGCCCAATGTATAATAAAGTATGGTCCACGCGATTGCGACAACAACGGTCGAGATCGCCGCCCTTAGGACCATATCATACGTTCTACGGTTAGACCCGCTCATGGAATTTTACCCTCATATAGAATAAAATCGTTTATGTCGTTCGTATCGATTCCGTTCAATTTTGCAATTCTCATAATCTAGCCGAGGAGCCCTCCTCTTTCGGATTGGAACAAGTCGAAATCACCCGGCGATCCGCCGCCAATTGAGGAGAGGCTTCTCGTGCCAACCTCGGCCTTTGGCTATCATCAGATGATCGCGTAGCCGTCTAGGTAAAGATGCGGCAGCGCCGATATGAGCTGTTACGGATACCTCCTACGTCGGTTCCGAAGCCGTTACTGGGATGGACTCGTGCTTGCCACGCGCAAGCCGAACCGCATCGGCAAGCGTCTTCCTGAAGCGGACACGCGGCGGCTTCACCCCATGAACCAGTAGAACGCGGCGAACCGGCCGCGTTGTGCCGGCAATGTAGACCGCTGCTCCATGACGATCAGCTTTTCGGACGAAACCCTCGATCGTCGCAGCACCTGTCGAATCGAGAAAAGGCACCGCGGAAAAGTCGACGATATAGGCTTTCGGGTGCTCGCCGATCCGATCCAGGGCCGCCCCGACTGCAGCCGCAGCACCAAAGAAGAACGCCCCGGATATCCGAAAGATCACGATGTCGGGATCTGTCGCCAGATCGACGTCATACGGACTTCGACCGTTGCCGTTGGTGCTGTCGGCTACGTCCTCCTGCGCGATAGGCCGTACGTTCTCAACTTCGATGGACTGCGCCATGCGATGGAGGAATAGCAGCACGCCAAGCGCGAACCCGACGAGGATACCTTCTGTGAGGTCGCGGAATATGACCAGCAGGAAAGTTGCCAGCAATACGACCGCATCGCCGCGCGATGCCCGGATCAGCGTCGCGAACTCATGTTTCTCGGCCATGTTCCAGGCGACCACGACCAGCACCCCGGCAAGCGCCGACAGCGGAATATAGGAGGCCAGCGGCGCGGCAATGAGCATGAACGACAGGAGAAAGGCCGAATGGAGCATTCCCGCGACCGGACCATGGGCGCCCGCGCGAACATTGGTAGCTGTGCGGGCAATGTTGCCCGTCACGCAGATGCCGCCGAACAGCGGCGAGACTATATTGGCTACACCTTGAGCCACCAGTTCACAGTTGGAGCGATGTCTTCGGCCGGTCATCGAATCGGCCACGACCGCCGATAACAGGCTTTCGATGCAGCCCAGCAGCGCGAACGACAGGGCGTTCGGAAGCACGTCGATGATCTTCGCGTAAGACATCACCGGCAAATGGGGCATCGGAATTGACTGGGGGATGCCGCCGAACCGCGTTCCGATCGTCT
>NZ_JBTMXB010000080.1:0-4995 GCF_054489405.1 Mesorhizobium sp. A623 | reverse complement strand
ATGAAGATGACGAACCGGCTATTTCAGTCGCCGCTCGACTACGCCATCGCCAATAAATGATCCGTGCACCAAAGCTTAGTCAGACGGCTGACACCCGCCTTTGCGACGATCGTTGACTGACTGACGTCCACCCCACTATCGGAGATTTCATTGGCCGGCGTCGGGCAGGACGAAATTGCCATGGGCCTGGCCGCTATCGATTTTGCGTCGAACTGACCTTAGCGGGGATGCCATCGCCTCGAAGCCCTATCGGGGCAAACGGCAGTCACCTGGTCCGCGCTCGATACTCAAATGCAGGCGCGCGGCTAGGGTCTCGCGGCGTGCCTTTGAGTATTGATATACTGCCTATGCGTGGATCAGTTTCCCCTTACTCGGCCGGCTGAGGTTGTCTGTCTGCAGCGACTTCAGTCTGCTTGCCGGAGAGGGTGCGCTGGCCGAGAGCCACGGTCAAAACGGTTGCCGCCGCCGCCGCAACAGATACCCAGAAGCCGTTCTGTGCGCCGTAGTTGTCGACGACCCAGCCCGACACGAATGAACCTAGCGCCATGCCAATGCCGATGCCGGTCATGACCCAGGTGACGCCTTCGGTCAGCATGGACTCCGGAACCCGCCGCTCGATCAGGCCGAAGGCCGTGATGAAGGTCGGCGAGATGGCGACACCGCTCAAGAAGATGGCAACCGCGAGAAGCGCGACCGAGCTGCCGGCAATCAACAGAGGCAGGGTAGTCAGAGCGAGAACGCTGACGGCGATCAGCATCTGGCGCTGGAGAGGCATTTTAGGATTGATCGCGCCGAGGACGAGGCCGAGCACAAACGATCCGACCGCATACACGCCGATGACAAGGCTTGCAGCACCCGGCTGGCCAAGTTCCTTCGTGATGGCGACCGAGGTCACTTCGGCCGTGGCGAAGATCGCCCCGACGAAGACCAGCGCCAGCGTGACAATCTGAACCGGACGCAGCCAGATAGCCGAGCCCCGTGGGGCATCACTGTCAAGCGCCCGCACCTTCGGTTCGGTCGACCGCTGCAGGAGAAACGCAGCTGTGCCAAAGGCAAGGAATGCGGTGCTGGCGAGCATACCGGCTTCCGGGAAAAGCGATACGGAAAGACCGACCGAGAGTGAGGCGCCCGCGATGTAGATCAGCTCGTCAGCAGCCGACTCGAAGGCGAAGGCGGTGTTGATCTCCGGGCGATCGCGGAACATTTCGCTCCAACGGGCACGAACCATCGCCGATATGCTGGGCATCGTCGAGGCGGCCAATGCAGAGGCGAACAGTGTCCAGACAGGCCAGCTCTGGTTCACGGCCGCAATCAGCACCAGAAAGGCGGCGATCGACACGAGCGCCGCAGGGGCGACAACGGCGGCCTGGCCGAAGCGATCGACAAGACGGGATAGTTGCGGCGACACAAATGCGTTTGTTAGGGCGAATGTTGCCGAAACGGCACCAGCCAGCCAGTACTCGCCATAAGTCTGGGACAGCATGGTGATGATACCGATTGGCGCCATCGCTACGGGTAGGCGTGCGATGAACGCGGCCGCCGAGAAGCCCTTGGCTCCCGACGCCCTGAATATTTCTGCATAGGGATTCGACATTTGAGAGGCTCCTTGATCGGCAGCGCACGTCACGTATATACTTAGCGTATGTGAGTGAAATAATTATATACGCTGCGTATGTCAACTAAAATACGAAACGTATGTGAACAAAGGAAAACACGGTGCGAAAGACGCGCAAGGGGATGATCGCCGAGACCCGGGCGAAGCTGATTGCCGCCGCCCGGCACACTTTTGGCACGGTCGGCTACGCCGATTCGAACATGGACGAGTTTACCGCGGAGGTGGGATTGACCCGTGGCGCCCTCTACCATCACTTCGGTGACAAGCAGGGCCTGCTGCGGGCGGTCATCGAGGAAATCGATTCAGAGATGACTGCGCGCCTGAAGGAAATATCAGAACGTGCGCCAACGCGCTGGCAAGGTGTGGTCGATGAATGGATCGGCTATATCGAAATGGCGCTTGAGCCTGAGATCCAGCGTATCATGTTCCGTGATGGGCCGGCGGTTCTTGGTGACATTTCCCAGTGGCCGAACACCAATGGCTGTGTCGTGGCTCTGAAGGAAAGCTTGGATGAGCTCAAAGCCAATGGTGTGCTTGTAGACGTCGATACGGAGGGCGCCGCGCGGCTGATCAACGGCGCCAGCAGCCACGCAGCCACATGGATTGCCAGTTCCGACAATCCCGAGGAAACCTCCAGGAGGGCCGTGGCAGGCTTTCGCACCCTGCTTGAAGGGCTTCGTGTCAAGAATGGCTGAGGGCCCGCAAGGCCACGCCGTGGGACCGGAAACTCTCCCGTTTCAGGACGGGCGTGTCATTAATGCTTCACTTTCGCGAGACCCGATTGGCCATGCCTGTCCGGTGACTGCATCGGCTTTCGCGACCTTAAAGCTGCTTTTAGCTAACCTTCGGCCAGTAGGTGCCGAAGGACCAGACGTTGCCTTCCGGGTCGCGGCAGATGAAGTCGCGGCTGCCATAATCACGGTCGACCGGTTCCTCAAGTATTGTCGCGCCAGCCGCCATCGCGCGAATATAGAGCGCGTCCGTATTATCCACCGCAACATAGACGGACTTGCCAGCATTCTCACCTGGACCGCCCACCATGCTGCCATACTGGTCGTCGCGCACTTGGCCAAGCATGATAATAGACGAGCCGAGCGCGAGTTCGGCATGATGCACCTCGTCTCCCTCGCCATATCTGACGCGTAGCGTGAAGCCAAAAGCCTGCCGCAGCCAGTCGACCATCTTCGCCGCGTTGTGGTAGCGGAAGGTTGGATAGATGCGTGGAGCTTCCGTCGTTTCGGCCATGATTGTCCTCCTCTGTTCGAACCGATACGCCATGTTGGCACCATCGGCTCGCAGCGTATTGAAGGAATGTTACCTGCGGCGATCAGGCCGCGCGCTTTTGCCAAGGCGGCCGGGCTTTCTCCGGCGAATTCGTGGAACTCGCGCACCAGATGGGCTTGGTCGGCATAACCGCATTCGGCCGCGATCTCGGCCCAGCGGCCACTTGTTGCCCGCGCGAGCGCAAGCGCCCGATTGAACCGCACCATGCGCGCGACCGCTTTCGGGCCGGTTCCGATCTCTTTGCGAAAGCGTTCCGCAAGGTGCTTGCGGCTCCAGTCCAGCCTTTTGGCGATGTCGCCGACGCGCACCGGGCATTGGCCCCAGAGGATATGCTCGTAGGCCCAGGTGATGGCCGGGCTGACAGGCGCGGCGCGCTGGAGCCTTTCGCGCACGAACGCTTCAGTCAGGTGAAGCCGCCTGTCCCAATCGGGCTCATCGCCGAGCTTCTCGCGCAACACTGCGATTTCCCGGTCGGCAAGGTCATCGAGCGGGACCATCCACCCGGAGATCTCGTGCATCGGCAACCCGAAAACGCGGTAGGCACCAAGCGGTGTGAAGTCGATTTGGACGCATTCTGCGCCGCCGGTTGAATTGATCAGCACATGGCCGGGATAGAGACCAGAGGTGAAGCTCGCATAGGTATCCTCGCGCGTCGGCGCGCGTCCAAACGCAATTTCGAAGGGCTCGCCCCAACTGATGACGAGCGGCACCACCAGCGCGGCCATCTCGACGGAATGATGAAGCGTGCGGCCGCTCTCGCGATAGCCGATAATCCGGTCCACCAGGCCGGTTAATTCGGGATGACAGAAATGGCGGCGCAGGAAGGGCGGGCGGCACTTCCTAGCCTCGATCTTGATGCTCCCCCACTGTTCTGAAGCCATGGGCCACGTCCGGGTTTCTTGCGGCAATAGTAGGCCAAGCATCTCTATCTGCAAAGGCTGCAGCGTTCAGCTTGCTAAGTTTCATCACTTGCCGATTAGCCACCAGCCAGCTCCGTCCGAATAATTCTCGTCCTGCCTACACGAATCACGACCATAAACCTTACTGGAAACTACATAACCGATACCTCGAGAGATCATTCTTCGCTCCATTCAGATAATGTTAGCTCGAATTCGCGCGGATGGTCCGACCGCAGAGCGTGAACTACCTGGCCCTGGTGGTCCAGATTGAGTCTTAGAATCCAGGCTGCCAAGCGACTGCTGGACCCGGCTCCTGAAGAAGCTGGGCATCGCGCCGATGCGGATGATCACCGACAAGTTGCGCTCCTATGGTGCGGCGCATCGCGAGGTCATGCAGACTGTCGAACATCGATCCCATAAGGGCCTGAATAACCGGGCAGTAAATTCGCATGTGCCGCTGCGAAAGTGGGAGCGAACGATGCAGCGGTTCCGATCGAAGGGCAATCTGGCTTGCCTGTAAAACAACTTTGCCTATCGGTGACGATGCCGACTCCCTGATAAAAACGAAAAGACAATATCCGCGCATGAGTCTCATTTAGCCAGCATTTGGACCGCCATGACGCAGAGAAGCTCGAACAGGAGGGTGGCGCCGGTCAGCGCGGTGACGCCCGAAGGATCGAGCGGCGGCGAAACCTCGACCAGATCGGCGCCGATGATGTCGACGCCGGCGAGCGCGCGGACCATCGTCTGGGCTTCGCGCGTCGTGATACCGCCGATCTCGGGGGTGCCGGTCCCCGGGGCAAAGGACGGATCGAGCGCGTCGATGTCGAACGAGACATAGGTGGGCGCGTCGCCGACGATCGCGCGCGCCTCGGCCATCACCACGTCCACGCCGCGCTCCATGAATTCCTCGATAAAGATGATGCGGATGCCGGCCTCGCGGGCGAAATCATAGTTTTCCACATCGGAGATTGCGCCCCTGATGCCGATCTGGACCATGCGCTTGGGATCAAGCAGGCCTTCCTCGACGGCACGGCGGAACGGGGTGCCGTGATTGTAGCGGTTGCCGAAGAACTCGTCATAGGTGTCGGAATGGGCATCGAAGTGGATGAGGCCGGCTGGCTCCTTGGCGATGCCGCGCAGGATGGGCAGCGTGATCAGATGATCGCCGCCGACAACCAGCGGCCGGGCACCTGC